>NZ_JBSFPS010000191.1:0-19785 GCF_053588315.1 Streptosporangium sp. NPDC003464
GTCGTCGAAGTCAATGGCGAACGGGTCGCCGAGTTCGCGGAGGTCGTCCCAGAGGGCACGGAGGCGGCGGATCATCGGGTCGTCTCCGCCGTCTGGCGGAAGGCCCCTTTGAGGTTGGCGTCGAGGGTGGCCTCGAAGTCCTCCTCGCCCATTCGCAGGAGCAGCTTGTCCCGGGTGATGCCGGCGTTGGCCACGAGGACCTCCACGGCCCCCTGCTGGACCTCGACCTCGGCGACGGCGCGCTCCACGTCCGCGGCCGATGTGACGTCGCAGTGGAAACCCAGCAGGTCCGGTGGCGGCGGCTCCGACCTGTAGGTGACGGCGACCTTCTCTCCGTCACCGGCGAAGGCCCGCGCCACGGCGAGCCCGATGCCGCGGTTGCCACCGGTGACGAGGACGGAACGACTCACGGTCTCTCTCCCTGGGGGTGAAGATGTCGGACGGCCCCGCCTGGGCGAGGGTTTCTGGAACTTGTTATAGTTGTCAGGCGGAAAGTCAAGTTCTCACAGAGAATCTCGGGGGTCCCCCGGCTGCGCGGTCCGCTAGTGATCAACGATCTCGAAAGCGTTCTCATACTCGGTTCTGAAGATTTCCGCGATCCGGTCGGGGGAGATCTCCCCGCCTTCGGCGTCCGCGTAGGCCTGGATAAGGTCGGCGAATTCACGCCGCATTTCACGCGGCAGGTCCACCCCGTGGTGGGCGTCCATCACGTAGGCGACGCCGCCTTTACCTGACTGGCTGTTGATCCGCACCACCGCCTCGTAGCCGCGCCCCACGTCCGCGGGGTCCAGCGGCAGGTACGGCACCCGCCACGGGAGGTCGGCCGGCTCGGTCCCCGCCTCGGCTGCCTCGCGCTCCAGGGCGTCGAACCCCTTCTTGATCGCGTCCTGGTGGGAGCCCGAGAAGGCCGTGTAGACGAGGTCGCCGCCGTAGGGGTGGCGCGGGTGCACGGCCATCTGGTTGCAGTATTCGACGGTGTCCCGGATCGCGTTGATGTCCGAGAAGTCGATGGCCGGGTCGACACCGTGGGTCAGCAGGTTCATGCCCAAGGTCACCAGGCAGACGTTGCCCGCCCGCTCCCCGTTGCCGAACAGGCAGCCCTCGACGCGCTCGGCCCCCGCCAGCACGGCCAGCTCCGCCGAGGCGACCCCGGTGCCGCGGTCGTTGTGCGGGTGGATGGACAGGCAGACGTGCTCCCGCCTGGACAGGTTGCGGTCGAGCCATTCGATCTGGTCGGCGAAGACGTGGGGCAGTGAGCGCTCCACGGTCGTGGGGAAGTTGAGGATCATCTCCCGCTCCGGCCCCGGCTCCCAGGTGTCCATGACCGCCTCGCAGACCTCCAGCGAGAAGTCCGGCTCGGTCTCGTTGAACAGCTCGGGGGAGTACTGGTAGCGGAGGTCGCAGTCGGCGAGCGTCCGCTCGGCGTACTTCATCATCAGCCGCGTCCCCTGAACGGCGAGGTCCTTGCATTCGGCGCGGGTGATCCCGAACACCAGCTGCCGGAACATCGGCGCGGTCGCGTTGTAGACGTGGACCGTGGCGCGGGGCGCGCCCCGCAGGCTGTCGACGGTCCGCCTCAGCAGCTCGTCACGGGCCGGGACGAGCACGGAGATGCACACGTCGTCGGGGATGAGGTCCTGCTCGATGAGCAGCCGGACGAAGTCGTGGTCGTCCTTGCTGGCGACGGGGAAGCCGACCTCGATCTCCTTGTAGCCCATCCCCACCAGGAGCTCGAACATCGCGAGCTTGCGGGCCGGGCTCATCGGCCTGGAAAGTGACTGGTTGCCGTCGCGCAGGTCGGTGGAGAGCCAGCGCGGAGCGGCGACGATGTGCTTGTCGGGCCAGGTGCGGTCCGGGAGTGACAGTGGCGTGAATTCCCTATAACGTCCGGCGGGCCGTCGAGCGGATTTCACAGTCGGATTTCCTTTCTCGAGTATCATCGCAGTGCGACCTAATGCCCACTTCTGCTGTCCCGGCTTCACGCTACAAGCGGTCCACAGGGTCGACAAGTGCGATCGAAATATCGGAAGTAGTAGTCGGGATACAACCTTTTACTCACCCCCTTAACTTGGATTCTTAATCGCTGCACGCTCGGGATTATGTCTATCATTCGCGGCTCTGTCGGGCCGTCGTCCGTCAGCCCCGTCAAGATCACTGTCAGCCTCTTCCGCATGTGCGTCACCGAGGCCCGGCCCTCCGTGCTCGTCATCTTCATGCTGCGGTTCGTCGCGGGCGCGGCCCTGGGGGTCGAGGCCTCCGGCATGGAGACGGAGCTGGTCGGGAGGGGGCTGGTCTGGGGTCTGGCGATATTCGCCGTCTATCTGTTCAACGGGGTGATGGACGTGCGCGAGGACCGGGTCAACGGCTCGTCGCGCCCGATCGCCCGGGGGATCCTGGACCCCGGCGACGCCCTCGTCGTCGTCCTGGCCGCCGCCCTGACGTCGGTCGCGGGGGCCGTCGCGCTGGGCGGGCCGATCCTCTGGATGGTCCTCGCCGTGCTGGCCCTCGGATATGTGTATTCGGGGCCGCCGTTCCACTGGAAGCGGCGCTCGGGGGCCACCGCGGCCATCGGCGCGGCGGCCGGCCTCCTGACGTATGCCGCCGGATTCGCCGGCCATACCGGCGGTTGGAGCACCAGGATGGAGGTGCTGTGCGTCTTCATGCTCACCGCGTCCCTGTGGATGGGGCTTGTCGGTGTGTGTGCCAAGGACCTGTCGGACATCGAGGGCGACGCCGCGGCGGGCCGGACGACCCTGGGGGTGACGTGCGGGGAGGGGCCGGTCCGGCTGCTCGCCGCCGGTGCGGCGCTGACCGTCGCCGTCGCGTTCGCGGCCGCCGTACTGATCATGGACCTGCCCATGGTCGGGACGGTTGTCACACTGCTGACCGGTGCCGTCCTCGTCGCCGTGGTCACCCTCAGTCCGCTCTCACACGGAAACCGTCTCCGGCGCCGGCGTTCTTATCGGGCGTTTATGGTGACGCAGTATGCCTTACACCTCAGTTTAATCATGTATTAGTTTTCGGACTGTTGCCCTGGGTAGCGGTAATTAGGTATAAATAGGTGCTTCAGATTGCCTAGCACCGAGAGGCGGAGTTGGGTGGGGGGCCAGACTCGCGATGAGGGAAATTTCGCAGCTTATGTAGATGCGAGCCGTCCTCGCATCCTCGCGGAATACATCCGGAGACTGGAAGTCGAAGGCGGCCGTCTCGCGCGAGAACCCCGGATGCTGCGCCAGATGATGGCGAACGCCGAAGAGATCCTGAGCGATGTGGCCACGGCGCTGGAGACCGGCAAGGTCCAGACCGACGACTCCCACAGCCTTCTCGCCTGGGACATCGGCGCGGACAGGGCCGGGGCGGGCATCCATCCGAAAGAATCGCTCGACGCCGCGTCGATCTTCTTCCGGATAGCGCTGTCCACGTTGAGCGAACTCCTGAGGGAGCACCCGGACTACGTGCGGCTGTTCAACATTGTGACCCTGAGCCTGGAACAGAGCATCTCGACCCGGATCCGCGCCGCGTCGGAGAGCTACACGAGCTTTCTTCTCAACAAGATGCACGAGGTGCAGGTGGAGGAGCGGCGCCGCATCGCCAGGGAGCTCCACGACCGCATCGGGCACGGGATCAGCGTCGTCCACCAGCAGCTCGAACTGTATGAGTTCCACCATTCCACGGAGCCGGCCAGAGCCCTGGTCAATGTCGAGCTCGCCGAGCAGGCCATCCAGGAGACCATGCGGAACCTGCGGCAGGTGACGTCGGAACTGCATCCGCACGAGCCGCTGAAGAGCCTGGAGAAAGCGCTGCTCGGCTATCTCGCCACGGTCGAGACCGGCGACGTGGCCGTACATCTCCACGTCAACGGGGACGAGACGTGGGCGTCGCCGGAGGTGCGCGACGAGTCCTTCCTCATCTTCCGCGAAGCCACCCGCAACGCGCTGGCCCACGCGCAGGCTTCGATGATCCTCATCCGGATCGACATCGCCCCGCACGAGCTGCTCGGCTTCGTCCGGGACAACGGCCGCGGCTTCGCCGTGGACCAGGTGCCGAACACCGGATCCATGGGCCTCATATCCATGCGGGAGCGCGCCGAACTGCTGGGGGGGACGATCACTGTGACGAGCGATCCTGTGGAGGGCACCTGCGTGGACCTCCACATGCCGTTACCCGGGCGGCTCGATGAGTGAGCCGGGCGGACCGACCACGATAGGCATCGTCGACGACCACGCCCTCTTCCGCGAGGGGCTGCGGGAGATCCTCTGGGCGCACGACGACTTCGCGGTCGTGGGCGAGGCGGGAGACTCCGTCGAAGCCCTGACGATGGTCGCGGGGGAGCGCCCCGACGTCCTCCTGCTCGACATCGAGATCCCGGGCAGGGGTGTCCTCGACACCGTGGCGCAGGTCCGCGCCATGTCCCCGGGCACCAAGATCATTGTGCTGAGCATGTACGACGGACCCCAGCTGCTGAGCCGGCTGCTGGCGGCCGGCATCCACGGATACCTGCTCAAGAGCGTGCACCGGGAGGAGGTGATCTCGGCCATCAGGAGCGTCGTCAACGACCCCGACCGGCTCGTGCTGGCGGTCTCCCGAGACAGCCTCGCCCAGGTGAACGGGGCCTCCTCCGACGTCCTGACCGACAAGGAGCGGCAGGTCCTCGAATTCGCCGCCCAGGCGCTCAGCAACCACCAGATCGCCACCCGCCTCGGCCTGACGGAGGCCACCGTCAAGCGCCATCTGCGCAACATCTTCGTCAAGCTCGGCGCCGTCTCCCGCATCGACGCGGTCAACAAGGCCGTCGCGGCCTCACTGATCACCTCCCAGCGCGATCCCGGCGCCGGCCCGCAGGGGTTCGTCTAGACCCTCCTCCGGCCTCCGGCGGCGAGCAGCTCATGCCCTGTCGGGACCCTCCGGCGGCGGGCAGCTCACGCCGTGCCGGGACGCCAGGTCCGCCCAGGCCGCGTACGGCAGGCTCCGGGCGGACCTGAACCGGTGCCCGGAGCAGGGCGTGGCGGGTCGGCGCAGTGGGGGCCTCCCGCCGACCCCTCCCGCCGACCCCTCCCGCGCCCGCGGGGCGGCGGACCCGGGCGGTGGAGCCTAGATCCGGTCCGGGGAGAAGATGCGCGCCAGGTGCTCGCGCGTCTCGGCGGTCAGGCTCACCTCGACCGCGGCGATGTTCATCTCCAGGTGGATCGGGTCGCCCGTGCTCGGGGCGGCGACGATGTCCTCGCCCCTGGACAGCAGCCAGGCCAGGGCCAGGCGGCTCATGCCGATGTCCATGTCCGCCGCGGTCGCCTCGGCCTCGCGCAGCATGCGCATGCTGCGCCGCAGGTTCCCCGCCGAGAAGCGCGGGTCCGCGCGTCTGAGGTCGAGCGGGTCGAGCTGGGCGCGGGACCTGATCCGGCCGCCGAGGAAGCCGCGCCCGAGGGGAGCCCGCGCGACGATGCCCACGCCCAGCTCCCGCGCGACGGGCAGGTGCTCCTTCTCGGCGCCCGGCTGCCAGAGCGAGTATTCCGTCGAGAGCGCGGCGACGGGGTGCATGGCATGGGCGCGGCGCAGCTGCTGGGGCGTCCCCCCGTGCAGGCCGATGTGGCGGATCTTCCCGGCGCCGACGAGCTCCGCCAGCTCGGTCATGTGGCTCTCGATCGGCACCCCCGGGCCGGCGTGCAGGTAGTAGAGGTCGATGTGGTCCACGCCCAGCCGGGCCAGCGTGGCGTCGCAGGAGCGGCCGAGCCGTCCCGGCCCGCCCGCGGTCCAGGGATCCGCCCCCTGGCAGGTGGCCAGCAGCACCCCCTCGCGCCGCCCGTCCAGGACCTTGCCGACCATCGCCTCCATCTCGCTGCCGGCACGCAGGTCGCTGAGGTCGAGCATGGTGATCCCGGCGTCGACGGCCTGCCCCATGATGGCCGCGGCCCCGGGGTCCACGTGCCCGTAGGCGCCGGTGAGAGCCATGCTGCCCAGGCCGAGGCAGGACGAGACCGGTCCAGCGTGACCCAGCCTTCTGCGCTGCATGGCTTCACCTCCGATTGTCCCTCCCAGTGGTGCCCGTCTCACAGACATGTCTCACAGGTATATGGAGTGGCGCCCGTCCACCCGGCCGCGGAAGGCCCACCAGTTGAACGCCTGGAAGGCGATCAGCAGCGGGATCACCAGGGTGCCCAGGGGCAGCAGGAGCTGCAGGGTGGCCGCGTCGGCCGCCGCCTCCGGCACGGCCAGGCGGTAAGCTCCGCCGCCGGTGGAGACCAGGAGGTCCGGATACAGGCCGAGCCCGGCGATGAGCACGGGCAGGGCCGCGGCGCAGCAGGTGGCCGCGAACGCGGTCCGGGCGCCGCCCCGGGACAGTGCGACGACGGCCACGACGAGGGCCAGCAGGAGCGCCCCGGTCAGGAGGGCGGCGGTCCTGCCGTCGGCGGCCACGCCGGAGAGGGTGCCCAGCGCCAGGCCGGCCAGGGCGCACAGCGCCGCCACGCCGAGCAGGGGCCGCCCGGCGCGTATCGCGCGCTCGCGCAGGCCGCCGCGGGTCCGCATCGCCAGGAACGCCGCTCCGTGCCCGGCGAACAGCGCCAGGGTCGTCGCCCCGCACAGCAGGACGAAGGGGTCCAGCAGCTCGGCGAGGCCGACGGTGAAGGTGCCCTGCGGGGTCAGCGGCAGCCCGCGGATCAGCAGGCCGAGCACCAGCCCCCAGCCCGCGGCCGGCACCACCCCGCCGACGAGGGCCAGCCGGTCCCAGACCGCCCGCGCCGCCCGGCCCTCGTGCCTGCTGCGCAGCTGGACCGCGACGTTGCCGAGGACCACTCCGCCCAGGATGACGCCCACCGGGGCGTACATCCCCGACAGCAGCGGGCCCTCCAGGAAGGGGAAGGCTCCGATGAGCACCCCGCCGAAGGCCACCAGCCACACCTCGTTGCCGAGGAAGAACGGCCCGAAGGAGTTGAGCGCGAGGCGCCGCTCGGATTCGTCGCGGGCGAGGGGGGACTGGAGCATCTGCACGCCGTAGTCGTAGCCGCCGAGGACGAAATAGCCGGCGAGCAGCAGCCCCAGCAGGGCCAGCCAGGTGACTTCCAGACTCATGAGTCGTCCTAGGGCTAGTAGGGCTTAGAGGGCCATGACGGGTTCGGGGTCGACGCGCGGGCCGGGACTGCCGAGGTCGGTCTCCCGAGGGCCGCGCCGGGCGTATCTGCCGATCAGGATCCAGTTGGTGACCGCCAGTCCGGCCAGGAGCGCGGTGAAGCCGATCAGGGAGGCCAGCATGGTGCCCGCGCTCACCGACGAGCGGGCCTGGGAGGTCAGCAGCTCGCCGTAGATGGTCCACGGCTGCCGGCCCACCTCCCGCACGAGCCAGCCGAGGGTCGCCGCGATGAAGGGCAGCGGGATGATGACCGTCACCATGAGGGCCGCGCCGCGTGAGCGCACGATGTGGTCGCGGATCAGGAACCCGGCGCCGAACAGGGAGATCACGACGATGAAGAAGGCCGTGATCGTCATGAAGTCGTAGGCCGACCCGATCCACGCCGGGGGCGCGTAGTCTCCGGGGCCGTACTGCTGGACCATCATGGACTGGACCTGCTCGACGGTGTACGGTCCGCGGTCCTCGGGCTGCAGGAAGTCGCGCAGGACCGCCATCTTCATCGGCTGGGCCACGTTGAGGTCCGGGAACTGCCGGAAGCCGGCCTCCACCGTGGCGATGCCGAAGGGCACCGCGAACAGGAGCCCGAGCCGCAGCGAGCTCCGGAAGAAGTCGACCTCGGCCGTGCGCCTGGAGAACTGGTAGGCGCTGACCCCCGCGACGAACGCCCCGCCGGTGAGCAGGGCCGCCCCCACGACGTGTTCCATCGCGTTGATGGCGCTGGAGTTGGTCAACAGCGCCCCGAAGTCGGTCAGGTAGGCCACCCCGTCGCGCACCTCATGCCCCACGGGACGGTGCATGAAGCCGTTCGCCACCATGATCCAGTACGCCGACGCGTACGCGGTCAGTGTGACCAGCCAGAACAGGAGCATGTGGAGCACCTTCGGCAGCCTCCCCCAGCCGAAGATCCACATACCGAGGAAGGTGGACTCGGCGAAGAAGGCGACGAGCGTCTCCATCGCCAGCGGCGCCCCGAAGACGTTGCCGGCGAACGTCGTCAGGCCGCTCCACGCCAGCCCGAACTGGAACTCCATGACCAGTCCCGTGGCGATCCCGAGCGCGTAGTTGACGACGTAGATCTGCCCCCAGAACCGGGTCATGCGCTCGAAGCGGAGGTTGCCGGTGAGGACGTGGCGGGTGTGCATGATCGCGATGATCGGCGCCAGCCCCAGTGTCAGCAGGACGAAAAGCCAGTGGAAACCGCTCGTGACGGTGAACTGCAGCCGCGCCAGGATGTCAGCGTCCATCATCAACTCGATCTCGTCCGATCATCTCGTCGGGTGTGCGGTTTTGGTGAGGATCCGCACCGCGCTCTCCCTCAGCGCGGCCACGTCGACCTTGCCGTTGCGGTTGACGGGGAAGTCGGGGACCGTCACGACGGCGTTCGGCCGCTCGTAGGCGGCCAGGTAGGAGCGGAACCTGCTCCGCCAGACCCGCTCGTCGTCGGTGACGTCGCGCACGAAGAAGACGAGCACGGATCCGGCCCGTTCGTCGTCCAGCGCGACGACCTTCACCGGGGCGCCGCACTCCTCCGCCCGGCGCTCCAGGTATTCGGGGTAGAGCGTGTGCCCCATCCGGTGCACCGCGTTCATCCGGCCGAACACGTGGAGCCGGCCGCCGTCGTCGATCTGGCCGAGGTCGCGGGTCCTGAACCAGGTCTCGGCGCAGGGCTCCAGGCCGCCGTCCTCCCGCAGGTAGCCCTCCAACCGGCCGGGGGTGCGCACCGTGACCTCCCCCGGGGAGCCCGCCGGCACCGGCGTGCCGTCCTCGCCGAGGACACGGACCTCCACGCCGGGCAGCGGCGCCCCGCAGCCCTCGGTCCGGCCGGGGACGGTCAGCGCGATGTTGCCGGTCTCGGTCATCCCGTAGCCGTCCAGCAGGTCGTGTCCGGTCGTGGTGCGGAAGTGCGCCGCCAGCGACCGGTGCAGCGGCGCGCCGCCCACACACCACATGCGCACCCCGCGCAGACTCTCCAGGAGGGCGGGGGTGCGGGCGAACAGGGTCAGCATGCCGTGGTAGGTGGGCGGTGAGCCGTCGACGATCGTGGCCCCCGACTCGGCCATCGCGGTCAGCGCCTGCTCCAGCCTGCGGTAGGGGGCGACGAGCAGGCCGCATCCGGTCAGCCACCAGATGAGCAGCAGCGACATGCCGTACTGGTGGGAGAAGGGCAGCAGCGGCGCCAGCACGTCGTCGGGCCGGTAGCCCATGACCCGGGCGGTGACCCGGGAGTTCTCCATGACGGCGTGGCCGGACTTCACCACGGCCTTGGGATCGCCCGTCGTCCCCGACGACCACATGACGACGGCGTCGCGGCGCTGTTCCCACCGTTCCAGGGAGATCCTCCCCGACGGCTCGGGGAGCGCGCCGGGCGGACGGCCGGTGACCTCCAGGTCGAGTATCGACGAGGGCGGGAGCGGGGGCCGGGCCGCCGTCGCCCCCGCGACCGCCCAGCGCACCTCCGCCACGCGCGTGATCCGCTCCAGCTGCTCGGCGGTCAGTTGCGGATCGGCCAGGACGATCGAGACGTCCAGGTGGCACAGGGCCAGCAGCGCGGTCACGAAACCGGCGGAGTTCTCTCCCGTCAGCAGCACCCGGTCACCGGCGCGCAGGCCCTGCCCGGCCAGCCGGGCGGCGACCTCCAGCGCCTCCTTCTCCGCGGCGGCCGGCCACAGGACCTCCCACACCGGAGAAGTCCGGCCATCCGGCTCGTTCACAACGCCACCTCCGTCTGCGGTCCCGAATGCACGCACTGCTGAAGCGATACTTGACTGTGGTCGCCGAGAACGAGGCGCGAGCCGCCGGGCTCGGCCCAGACACGGGCGTCACGGCCGATCACCGACGCTCTGACAGGACCGACTCCGCGTAGCGACGCCCCCTGAAGCACGATGGAGGCCTCGATCGTACTGGTCTGTATGTCACAGTCGGCACCGATTGAGGTATGGGGGCCGATCGCGCTGTCCACCACGGTCGCGCCCACGCCGATGACGGCGGGCCCGACCACGCGGGAGCGGCGGACGGACGCGCCCGCGTCGACCATCACCGGGCCGATCAGCTCGCTGCCGCTGTCGACGTCGCCGCGGATCACCGGCTCGATCCCGGCGAGGACCTCACGGTTGCAGTCCAGCAGGTCGTCGACGCTCGCGGTGTCCCTCCAGTAGCCGTCGGCGGTGTGGGCGAGCACGGTGCCCCCGTTGCCGATCAGCCAGGAGACGGCGTGGGTGATCTCCCGTTCCCTGCGCCAGGTCGGCTTGGTGCACAGGATGGCCTGGTGGATGGCGGGGGTGAAGACGTAGGCGCCGACCAGGGCCTGCTCTCCGGCCCGCCCCGGCCCCTCCGCCAGGTCCGTCACGTTGCCCGACCCGTCGACGCGGGCGACGCCGTGGCCGCCGGAGCCGGGTGCCTGGCCGACCATCACCATCGCGTCGGGGCGGCCACGTAGCCGGAAGTCCGTCAGCAGCCCGTCGAAGCCGCGCAGGATGACGTTGTCGGCCAGGTGGACCAGGAAGTCGTCGTCCTGCAGGAAGTCCCGGGCGATGAGCACGCAGTGCGCGAGGCCGCGGGGGGTGTCCTGGTAGATGTAGGAGACGTCGAGCCCGAACGCCGCGCCGGTGCCGACGGCCTCGCGGACCACCCGGTCGTCCCTGTCCACGACGATCGCGGCCTCGGAGATCCCGGCTTTCCTGATGGCCTCCAGGCCGAGGAAGAGGACCGGCTGGTTGGCGACCGGGAGGAGCTGTCTCTGCGCGGTGTGGCTGAGAGGCCGCAGCCGCGCCCTCGCCCAGCCCGCCAGGACAAGTGCCTTCACGACCTATCCCTTCCTTCTCGTATGACCTCGGGGGAGGCCGTGCGGCCTTATACGGCCGCTGCGATGTCGTGCATGTGAGAGGCCGCCCGCGCCGGGACGGGCTGGCTGTCCAGCATCCGGTAGCGCAGGCGCCGCAGCTCGTAGGAGGGCTCCAGCCCGAGCTCGCGGTCCAGTACGGCCTGCAGCTCCCGGTAGGCGCCCAGCGCTTCGTTGCGCCGGCCGACCTGGCACAGCGCCGTCATGAGACGGCCGTGGAACCATTCGTTGAGCGGGTTGGTCGCCACGAGGAACCTGAGCTCGCCGATGAGCTCGCGGCCCCGGCCCGTCTGCAGGTCGGCGTCGATGCGCATCTCCAGGGCGCGGAGCCGCTGCTCCTCCAGGTCGGCGAGGTGGGCCTCGAGGACACGGCCGGCCGTGATGCCCATGAGCGGCGGCCCGGTCCACAGCTCCAGGGCCTGGCGCAGCCACCGGGACGCCTTTTCGGGGTCCCCGCCGTCCAGGTGCGCCCGGCCTTTCTGGACGAGCTCGCGGAAGGCGAACACGTCGATCTGCTCGGGGTTCACCTCCAGGCTGTAGCCAGGCGGCCTGGTGGTCAGGATCTCCGCCGCGGTGGTGTGGATCCCCTCGTGATCGAACAGTTTACGGAGCTGGTAAATATAGGTCTGGACAGTTGTCATAGCGCTTTTCGGGGGATTCTCTCCCCACAGTTCGAGGATCAGGGAGTTGGCGTCGATAATCTGGTTGGCGGAGAGCAGCAGCAGCCCCATGATCTGCTGCTGCCGGGGAGCGGTAAGTCGCCAGGCCCGGCTGCCTGAACTGATTTCCAACGGTCCGAGCACTTTGAACTCCACCATCAGGATCACCCTCAATTCCAGGCCGGTTCCGATCGCGGTCAGATCTGAAGGTAGTCAGTCCCCCGGGCCAGCGACAATAGAAATTCACCAAGGTCGCCCGATGTGAACCAGGGGGATCGCCTGAGTATCGAAAGATTCAGTTGCGGAGCGCCGGTACGGACATTTCGGCTGGGACCGGAGGTGCCGGGAGGGGGGTTTCGGCTGGGGCCGGGGGCGCGGGGGCGGACGTTCCGGCCGGGGGCGGGGCCGGTCCGGCGGCCGCCCGCCGGGTGCGGGCGCCCGGCGGGCGCAGGCCGGCCAGCCGGAGCAGGGGCGCGGTCATGACGGTGGTGGCCAGCGCGACGACCGTCAGGATGGCCAGCAGCCGCTGGTCGATGAGCCCGGCCTGGTAGCCGACCTGGATCACCACCAGTTCGGTGAGGCCGCGGGTGTTCAGCAGGGAACCCAGGATGAAGGAGTCGCGCCAGGACAGCCCGGTGAGCCGGCCGCACAGGCCGGGCCCGGCGATCTTGGCGCCGACGGCGGCGGTGAGCAGCGCGGCCAGGGCGCCCATGGTGGCCCCGTCCAGCTGGAGCGAGCCGAGGTCGACGCCCAGCCCGAAGCTCAGGAAGAAGAACGGCAGGAGCACCGACTTGGACGTCTCCATGAGCGCGGCGGCCCCCTGGCGGTGGGCCGGCCAGGCGATGCCGACCAGCAGCGCGCCGATGAGCTGGTGGATGCCGATCACCGCGGTCAGGGTCGCCGTCGCCGCCACCGCCACGACCGGCAGGAGGCCGCCGGAGATCGGGGACGCCGGGCCGGCCCGGTCGGCCCAGCGGGCCAGCGCCAGGCGCACGGGGCCGAGGAAGGCGATGGTGACGACGACCGCGCCGACCGCGCTCACCAGCAGGCCGCCGGGCCCCGAGCCGCCGGCCACCGCCAGGGCGACGGCCAGCAGCAGCCAGCTGGCCCCGTCGCCCACCGCGGCGGCGAGCAGGCTGAGCTGTCCCGGACGGGTGCGGCCGATGCCGAGGTCGCTGAGCAGGCGGGCCAGCACGGGGAAGGCGGTGATGCTCAGCGCGCATCCGATGAACAGCACGGAGGCCACCGGGTGCTCGGCCGTCCCGCCGATCAGCGGGACGGCGACGAGCACGCCCGCGACGAACGGCACGGCCATCGACGCCTGGCTGATCAGCAGTCCCTGCCTGGCGGTCCCGCGCAGCCGCGTGGAGGCCAGCTCCTGGCCGACGCCGAACACGAACAGCACCAGGCCCAGCTGGGAGAGTCCGTCGATCATCGGCAGGATGTCGCGCGGCAGGAGGAGGTCCGCGAGCTCGGGGCTGAGGTTGCCCAGGAGTGAGGGGCCGAGCGCGAGACCTGCGCAGATCTCGCCGACCACCCGGGGCTGTCCCAGACGCTGGGCCAGCGAGCCGGCCAGGTGCGCGCAGGACAGCACGACGACGACGCCGAGGAAGAAGTGCGCGACCACGTCCAAGACCGTCATTCTCCGTTCGGCGAGAACGGGCACTTCCACTCCGGTTCGGTGAACCTGCCGCCGTAGTGTCGTGCCTCCTCCCTGTAAGTGGTGAAACTGGGGTTGGCGGACCCGTGGAACGAACGCTCACGGGCACGTATCTTGCCGCGGAGTTTGAAGAACTTGATCCCCAGGGCGTTGAACTGTATATGCGAATTGAAAACCAGGGCCGGTTTCTCGAATCGCCGGCTTGGCCGGGAGGCGCCGTTGTGCAGTCCTACGACGAAGAACGGGTGCGAGCCGACGGAGAACGCGAAGTCGGCCGACGCGGGATCGGAGTCGTATCTGTCACTCCATTTGTAATTCCTGCTGTCCTCGTCGTGCATGGCCTGCAGGTGGCGCCAGACCCGGTCCTCGTACTCCTGCTCCGTGAGGTGGAGCGGTCCCTCGAAGGTGGCGACGAAGGAGGTGAAGCTGCGTGCGGACGGCTCGAAGGTCTCCAGGAAGGTGAGGAGGTCGCGGTGGTGGGCCAGGACCGACTCCTCGGCGCCCAGCTCCGGATAGTGGTGGTGCACGATGGATTTCTTGCGCAACGCCGCACGCGCCCCGAGACAGACGAAGTCGCTCTGCTCGATGAACTTGGCCAGAGCGTCGAAGACATCGTCATCCATGCCGGTAGCTCCAAGATCAGAGGGGGATGTTGCCGTGGGTGCCCCGCGCGGGCGGGGCGCAGGCGATGGCCCGCGCGATCGCACCCCGGGTCTCGTGGGTGGCGATGACCTCGTCGACGACACCGAGCTCGACCGCGCGCCCGAGGCCGCCGGCGATCTCGTCGTGCTGTACGGCCAGCTCCTCCTCCAGGGCCGTCTGCTCCTCGGGGGAGGAGCAGGCGGCGAGGCGGCGGCGGTGCAGGATGCGCACGGCCGCGACCGTGCCCATCACGGCCACCTCGGTGGTCGGCCAGGCGAAGACGCGGGTCGCGCCGAGCGCGCGGGAGTTCATCGCGATGTAGGCGCCGCCGTACGCCTTGCGCGTGACCAGGGTGACCCGGGGGACCTTCGCCTCGGCGAAGGCGTGGAGCAGTTTGGCGCCGCGCCGTACGACGCCGTCCCACTCCTGGCTCACCCCGGGCAGGTAGCCGGGGACGTCCACGATGACGACGAGGGGGACTCCGAACGCATCGCACATCCGCACGAAGCGGGCGGCCTTCTCCGCCGAGACGGCGTTGAGGCAGCCGCCGAGCCGCATGGGGTTGTTGGCGATGACCCCGACGGTCCGCCCGCCGAGCCTGCCCAGCGTGGTCACGATGTTCGGCGCCCACTTGGCGTGCAGCTCCACGCCGCGCTCGTCGAGGAGCCCGTCGACGACCGGCTGCACGGAGTAGGCCCGCTTGGGGTTGTCCGGCAGCAGCGTCGAGAAGTCGATCTCGGCGACCTCGCCGGGCACGCCGCCCTGCTCGCCCAGCAGCCCGGTGAGGGTCCGGGCTCTGGCGAACGCCTCCTCGTCGGTCTTGGTGACCACGTGCACGACGCCGCTCTTGCGGCTGTGCGGGTCGGGCCCGCCCAGCGTGGCCATGTCGACGTCCTCGCCGGTGACGCTGCGCACCACGTCGGGCCCGGTGACGAAGATGCGGCCCTGGGCGGACATGATCACGATGTCGGTCAGCGCGGGGCCGTAGGCGGCCCCGCCCGCGGCGGGGCCGAACACGACGGAGATCTGCGGCACGACGCCGGAGGCGCGGGTCATGGCCGCGAAGACGCGGCCCACCGCGTGGAGCGAGGCCACGCCCTCGGCCAGCCGGGCGCCGCCGGAGTGCCAGAGCCCGATGATCGGCAGGCGCCCGTGCACCGCGGTGTCGTAGGCGCGGACGATGTGCTCGCAGCCCGCCGAGCCCATCGCGCCGCCCTGCACGCGGGGATCGCTGGCGAAGGCCACCGCCTTGACGCCCTGCACCCGGCCGATGCCGGCGAGCACCCCGCTGCCGTCGGCGGGGGCCAGGAGCGTCAGCGATCCGGGGTCGAAGAACGCCGCCAGGCGCGGATGGGGGTCCCTGGGGTCCGCGTCCCCGGCCGCGGGCGCGGTACTGGGGACGCGGGTCTCGTCGAGCAGGGTCATCCGACGGCTCCCTGGGCCGCGACCGGCTGCGGAGCCGGGCTCTGGACGGTGGCGGTGGCGCGCCAGACCCGCAGGGCCGCGGCGACCAGCCAGACCGTGGGGATCGCCATGCCGAACAGCGGGTAGAGCACGCCGTAGCCGAGGTCGGTCAGTCCGGTGGAGTAGAGGTAGCCGGCGGTCACCACGCCGCCCACGCCGCCGACGACGCCGAGCCAGCCGACCCAGCGGGCGTACAGCGAGCTGAGGAGCATGGCGCCGCCGTACGCCAGGGGCGCCAGGCCCAGCACCAGCAGCACCCCGGTTATCTCCGTGGAGTAGGCGGTCCGGGTGCTGGAGGCGAAGATGGCCTCGTAGGCGTCGCCGCCGGCGCCGGCCTTCTGCCAGGTCTCCGCCATGAAGGTGTGGACGTATCCGTCGCGGGCGTAGGTGGTGATCAGCAGTGACACGCCGGCGATGGCGAGCCCGTTGCCGATCAGCGCCAGCGGCCTGGCCGAGGACTTCTCGAAGGTCTCGCCGATCGTGATCAGGCCGACCAGCTTGAGCGCGGTCCCCACGGTGACGGCGAGGTGGAGCAGCACCCAGAGCGCGGGGGCCGACACGATGCCGTTCATGTAGTCGGCCGCGGAGATGTCGGCGAACGGGTCCTGCATGGTCATCGGCACCGACAGCGCGGCGATCACGGCCAGCGTCACGCCGCCGAGCCCGGCCGCCGCGCCGATCCGGTAGGCGGCGCGTTTCTCAGTCACCCATTGCATGGAAGCCTCCGTCCACGTGAATCACTTCTCCGGTCGTCGCCGGGAACCAGTCAGAGAGCAGGGCGACGCAGGCGCGCGCCACCGGCTCGCAGTCGTCGGCCTTCCAGCCCAGCGCCGACCTGTCGTCCCAGGTCGCCTCGACGCCGGCGAAGCCGGGGATGCCGCGGGCGGCGAGCGTCCGGAGCGGGCCGGCGGCCACGAGGTTGACCCGGATGCCCTGCGGCCCGAGGTAGCGGGCCAGGTAGCGGGAGCAGGACTCCAGACCCGCCTTCGCCACGCCCATCCAGTCGTAGGAGGACCAGCTGACGGTGGCGTCGAAGTCCAGGCCCACGATGGAGCCCCCGGCGGGCATCAGCGGCGCGCACGCGACGCTGAGCGATTTGAGGGAGTAGGTCGACACCTGGAACGTCGTCGCGACGTCCGGCCACGACGTCTCCAGGAAGCCGCCGCCCAGCGCGGCCTCCGGGGCGAAGGCCACCGCGTGCAGCACCCCGTCGAGGCGGTCGACGTGCTCGCCGACCCGCCCGGCGAGGCTGGCGAGATGGCTGTCGTCGGTCACGTCGAGCTCGATGACGGGTGTGTCGGGGTCGGGCAGCCGCCGGGCCGTGCGCTGGACGAGGCTCATCCTGCCGAATCCCGTCAGCACGACCTTCGCGCCCTGCTCCTGGGCGACCTTGGCCACGTTGAACGCGATGGACGCCTCGGTCAGCACGCCGGTGACGAGCAGGTTCTTCCCGGTGAGTATCCCCATCTCGGCACTTCCCTTCAGCCGGTCGAGGTGGACGAGGCGGGCGTCACGGTGACCACACCGGTCCGCCACAGGAGCTTGACCAGGTGGAGCTGGAGCTCGTTGAGGTTCTCCTGAAGGTCGCGGTAGCGCATGCCGCCGTCCTGCAGGCAGTCCCACACGACCTTGCCGCCGTCGACCTCGTCGAAGCTGCGCACCTCGACGCCGCCGGCGGCGCCCTCGACCGAGTAGCGGTGGCAGGGGAGGGGCTGCGACAGGGGGGAGATCACCGCGTCGCCGTTCTTGACCGGGTCCTCCCAGTACTTGGTGAGGGCGGCCCGCTCCTCCGGCGACAGCTCGAAGGGCGGCGGCGGAGCGAAGCCCTTGAAGCCCGGGATGTCGAGGCCGAGGCTCTTGCGGATCGTCGCGCCGGGCGCCAGGGCGACGAGGTCGTCGTCACCGATCAGCCCGGGGTCGGCCATGCCGTAGGCCTTCATGTACGGGCCCTCGGCGTCGAGGTCGGCCTGGGTGCCGTCGGGGTTGGTCAGCACCCGCAGCAGGTCGGGCTCCATCGTCGTGCTGAGCAGGATCTGGAAGGTCTGCTCGCGGACCTCGGTGGTGACGTCCTGTCCCCGGGTGCGCCAGTAGATGCTGTCCGGGTTGCTCTTGCCGATCGCGTGGTACCACTGGTCGATCGAGAGCGAGAAGGACTCGGCGATGCCGTGCCACTCCATGTCGTAGTCGTGCCACAGGTCCCGCTTGTGCTGCTCGTCGACGCTGTCGTCGAAGGTCGCCTTGAGCACGGTGGCGGCCGACAGGCCGTGGTGCATGGCGAAGGCCACCCCGGAGGAGAACAGGGGGTCGACGAAGTAGGCGGCGTCGCCGACCAGGATCCAGCGCTCGTCGAAGTTGGCGAACTGGTCGTTGATCATGGAGTAGTTGGTGGCGGTCTGCATCTTGTCGGAGATCGGCGTGCCGTTCTTGATCAGCTCGCCGACGAGCGGGATCTCCTTGATCGCCTTGGTGAACTGCTCGAGGTCGGTGAAGTCCTTGCCCGGCTCCTTGAGGATCGCGGGGATGGTCACGATCCCGACGGAGTGCGTCATCACGCGCTCACCGTCGATGATCTTCGGGACGGGGATGTACCAGCACCAGCCGTCGGAGAAGGCCGAGCAGGCGATGGGGGACAGGCTCTTCTCCCGGAAGATGTTCCAGTCCTCGGGGATGTCGTAGGCGTGCTGGGCACCGGTGTAGTGCTGCCAGATCGCGATGTTCTTGTAGCCCGACAGGTAGTTGCGCTTCTTCTTGGAGGCGATGCTGTTGCGGCGCCCGGAGGCGTCGACGAAGTAGCCGCAGCGGACCTTGCGACCGTCGTTGAGCGTGACCTCGCAGCCGTCCTCCAGCCGCTCGAAGGCCGAGACCGTCGTCTCCTCGAACACGGACACGCCGCACTCGGCGGCGTGCTGCAGCAGCATGTGGTCGAACTCGGAGCGGTTGACGTGGGCCGCCCAGCGGTGCACCCCGTCCTCCAGGTACGAATCGTGGTCGAAGAAGCCCACGTTGGGCGTCTTGTTCCACCGGAAGAGGCCGCCGAACTTCTTGACCTTGAAGTCGCTGGACATCAGCTTGTCCAGCGCGCCGATCTCCTCCAGCGCGGGCGTGGTGGGGTGCGCGAGCGACTCGCCGATGTGCTCGCGCGGGAACTGCGCCTTGTCGAAAATCGCCGTGCTCAAATTCGTGGTGCGCGCCAATTGTGCACCCAGCGTCGATCCGGCCGGCCCGCCGCCCATGATGATGACGTCGTAATAGGTGCCTATCGCGTCGGTCATTGCATCCCCTTTTCCGCGTTTGTTCGGGAGCGGCGAGACGATGTCCGCCGGAAGCCAGAGTGTCATCGACCGGCCGTTGCGGGACCGAGGAGATTACCGAAGACATTCGCTACGGTCTTAACGCGGCAAGTACGGCGATGCACTGTTGTCGAGTGGCTGACAACGATTTCAAGGCACTGCTCGCCTCGCCTGACGTACGCCGGTTCGTACTCGCGGGCTTCGTGGGCCGGATGCAGATGTCCATGCTGGGCATCGCGACGATCCTGCTGGTGACCTCGGCCACCGGCTCCTACGCACTCGCCGGCGCGGTGGGTGCCACCATCCTGGTCTCCCAGGCGTTCGCCGCTCCACGGATCGGCCGGCTGGGCGACCGCTACGGGCAGGGGCGGGTCCTGCGGCCGGTCGTGCTGCTGCACGCGCTCGGGCTGGCCGGCATCATGGCCGGCGTCGCGACGGGTGCGGTCTGGCTGCTGTTCCTGTCGGCGGTCTGCGCGGGCCTGGCCTTCCCCCCGCTGGGCCCGATGGTCCGCGCCCGGTGGACGGCGCTGGTGGGCGGGACCCCGCAGCTGAAGACGGCCTTCTCCGTCGAGGGGGCCATCGACGAGGTGATCTACATCGTCGGCCCGGTGCTCGCCACCATGCTCGCCGCGGCGCTCCACCCGGCGGCGGGCTTCGTCGCGGGCCTGGTCCTGACGGTGGCCGGCGGGCTGGCCTACGCCGCCATGCGGCGCACCGAGCCGCCGCTCGCCACCGAGCACCGCCGCGAGCCGTCCCTCCTGAGGGTCTCCGGGCTGCGCCTGGTGCTGGTGTTCGGGCTCGCGCTGGGCGTCATCCTCGGCTCGGTGGAGATCTCCATGGTCGCCTTCACCGAGGATCTGGGCCGGCCCGCGCTCGCCGGCCCGTTCGTCGCCGCGCTGTCGGTCGGCAGCCTCGTCACCGGCCTGCTGTACGGCTCGCGGCAGTGGACGGCACCGCTGGCCCAGCGGTTCCTGGCCTGTTCGGCGTGCCTGGCCGTCGGCCTGTTGCCGCTCGTCGTCACCACCGGCCTGCCGCTGATGGCCCTCAGCGCGTTCGTCGCCGGCGCGGCCATCGCCCCGACGCTGATCGTCATGTACGAGATCGTGGAG
>NZ_JBSFPS010000192.1:0-19784 GCF_053588315.1 Streptosporangium sp. NPDC003464
TCTGTTTCTCGGGGTTGCGTTCGGGGGTGGTGTTGTGGGCCGGCTGGTTTGGGGGGGTGGGCGGGGCTCGCGGGGGGTGACCGCCGGGCACCCCGCCCGGGGTGCGGGCCGTACGCCGTCCGGAGCGGTCGGCCGTCCCGCCCGTCCACCGGCCCGGAGCGGCCGTGACCGGCCCGGCCCGCCCGCCGGCGGGTCAGCCGGACGTGCCGGGCCCTCCCGGGACGCCGGGCCTGCCGTCCATCTCGGATCTGCCCGGCGGGTCCCCGCTCTCCGAGGTCAGCTCGGTGAAGGAGACCTTGCCCTCGGGCAGGAGCCGCAGGATCGGCATGGCCTTGTTGACGGGATTGCCCTGCTTGTCGAAGGAGATCCAGCCGCTGGCGGCGGCCACGGTGAAGGGCGCGCTGGTCAGCAGGTTCGCGACGGCACTGGCCGAGGGGCGGGTCTTGCCCTGCGCGGCGAAGATGTCCACCACCCCGATGGCGGTCAGCATCGCGTCGTGATGCATGATGGCCTGCCCGTCGTCGAGGGACTCCTCGGGGAACAGGGCGCCGAAGCTGTCGATGCCCCGCCTGAAGCGGTTGGCGATCGCGGGCTGGACGGCGTCGGGATAGCTGTCCCACGCGGCGGGATGGGCCAGTCCCGTGTAGTAGACCTCCATGTTGGCCCGGGTGTCGTCCCAGAGCGGCTCCGGCTGGGCCCGGTTGAGGTTGCTGGCGTCGTCGCCGGTGACGACGGTGATCTTCCGGTCGGCGCACGTGCGGCGGGTCAGCGCCCGCAGGAAGGGCGGCAGGTTCCGCCACCGCCCGGCGAAGAAGACCACGTTGGCGCCGCTGTTGCAGATCCGCTCCGGCATCTGCCCGAGCACCGTGTCGGCGCTGTCGAGGGAGGAGTCGTAGGTCAGCGGGACGTCCAGGAGGCGGTTGACCGCCTTCGCCCGGCCGACGATGTCGGCGAAGGCGGTGGTGAAGGCCCCGGCGAGGGTGCTGGTGTAGGAGTCGCTCCTGTTCTTGTCCTGCACCAGGACCGCGGTGACGGCGCCGCGCTCCTTGAGGAAGTGCGCGATCGCCCGCGTCTCGGCGCTGTTGGAGGGGGCCACCCGGACCATGGTGGCCTTGCCCGCCAGCCTGTCGGAGGTGATGACGGAGCCCACCAGGGCGATCTGGGCCGTCACGAGATCGTTGATCGCGCCCTCCGTCCCCGCGACGCTCGACCCCAGTCCGGTGACCGCCACCAGATGCTCCTGGCCCGCCGCCTTCTCCTTGAGCTCCTCCACCGTGGTCTGCCAGGCGTCGGCGCCACCGGAGGAGTCGGCGAGCAGGAGCTGCACGTTCGGCGCGCTGGCGTCTCCCTCGTTGTGGTTGCTCCAGTATTGGGCCAGGTAGGACCCTTGCAGGGCGTGCCGGACGGAGTCGGTGCTCTGCATGCTCGCCGGACTGGCCGCCGGGTCCATCGGCAGCATCACCGCGATGCTCACGTAGGGCGTCTCCTGCGCGCGCACCCAGTCGTTCTCCCGGCGGATGAGATCGGTGACGGCCGACAGGTCCGCGGTGTAGGGCTCGGAGCCGTCGGTGACCCGGGGGAGCGGACGCAGGACGACGAACAGTCCGGCGCCCAGGGCGCAGACGAGCAGCGCGCAGAGCAGCCCGAACCAGAAGGGATGCACCTTCCGGAACGGCGCGCGCCCGCCGAAACCGCGCTGCTCACTCATCGTCGTCCTCCCGGTCGTAGCGGTGGGCCTCGTTCACCAGGACCGCTCTGCCGCTGGTGGCGTACCGGGCGAGCAGCCGCAGACCGTCGGCGACGCCCTGGCGCCTGCTGCGCAGGGGGTCCGTCCCGGGATCGGACAGGAACCAGCGGTCGACGACCACGCTGCGCACGACGGCCGTCCGGTCCGTGCCGGCCGTCCGGTCCGTGCCGGACCGGTCACCGTCCTCACCGTCCGGCGGCTCCTGGATGAGCCGGCCGTACAGGTCGTCCAGGGTCTCCGTCACCGGCAGCCGGTTCGGCGCCGAGGTGATCCAGTTGTACTGCCTGATCCACTCGGCCATGTCGATCCGGTTGAACCGCCCGTCGAGCAGCGCCACCACCTCCCGCAGGTGGCGGCGGCCGGCGGGCCCCAGGTCCACGCGGGCCAGCCGGTGGTGCATGACCATGGACAGCCGGTCGCGTGGCAGCTCGTCGCGGGAGGCGTAGAGGGCTTCGAGCCGTCCGTGGACGGTGTCCCACAGCGGGCCGTCGCGGCGGTGGCGGCCGGCGAGCTCCCGCAGGAGCAGGTGCCTGAGCCAGGGGTGGATAGCCGGTGCCGCGCCCGGCGCCGGCTCGGTGACGGACCACATGTGGTCGCCGAGCTCGTCGATCGCCGAGCGCCACCGGCGGGAGGGGAGCCCGGCGTCGTCGGCGTCGGCCAGGTTGGTCGCGGCCGAGCACGCGACCAGGTCCTCCAGGTCGTGCGGGAAGTCCCGGAAGGGGTGCTGGGGGTGCGCCCTGCCGAAGGAGGGGAGCAGGCGCAGGTCCTGCTCGCTCCAGCCGGCGTCCGGCTCCCGGGCGGTCTCCTCCCGCTCCCGCGTCGCCATGGCCTCCAGCAGGTGCGCGACCGCCAGCGGGTGGCCGCCGGTCAGCGCGTGCACGAATCCCGCGTGGGCCCTGCCCGGTCTCCCCCGGGTGGCCGCGCGCATCCGTGCCACCTCGGCGCGGCTGAGCCCCGGCAGCAGCACCGGATACCACCAGCGCTCGCGCCCGCCGCCCGCGCGGACGGCGAGCCAGTCGCCGTGGCCGGCCCGCCGTACCGGGCGCGGCTGCCGGCCGCCGCCGTCGTCCGGCGGGCCGAGGACCCCGGGACGTTCCCAGTGGCGGCCGAGGTCCTGCCAGGCCCTTGAGGCGGCGACCACGAGCAGGGGGTCGCGGCCGGCCGGGCCCAGGGTGTCGGCCCGGTGGCTCTTGGCGGCCACCAGCGCCCGCAGGAACTCCCGGCCGGAGGGGCTGTCGGCGTTGTCCAGCAGGAGCAGGCAGTTGCGCGGGCGCCACTTCCTGGACCAGCCCTCCCGCAGGTCCTCCAGGAGCGCCTCGCAGATGATCCGCGCCGCGGCCGAGGACCCGTCGCCGGCCTCGCCGGAGCGGATCAGGTCCGTCAGGCCGCCGGGCCCGAGCCGTCCGCGGTACCAGGCCATGCCCCTGCGTTCCAGGAGGTCGACCAGGCGCCGTCCCCGCGAGACCCGGTCGATCAGCGCGGCGATCAGCGGACCGGCCACCGGCAGCACCGGCAGACCCGCGCCGAGCTGGTTGAACAGCTCCTTGAGGGTCTTGGCGCCGTCGGGGATCCCGCGCTTGCCGCGGATCAGCTCGTAGAGCTCCTGCTCCGCCTCCTCCTGTCCCAGTTCGGGGTCCAGGGTGAGCGCCAGGTTCCCCAGCACCACCCGGGGCAGTTTGACGGGGGCGAACTGGCGCCAGCGGCCGCCCATGACGCGATTGGCGATCTGCGCGGCGGTTTCCCATGCCTTTATGTCGGGCTGTTCCGCGCAGTCGATGTGGACGAATGGCAATGAAAAGGAGGCCGCGGCGTTTTCCGCGACCTCCGTGAGAAGAGTGGTCTTGCCGCTTCCGCGTGGACCGAGGAGCATGATGACGGGCAGTTCGCCGCGTCCGGGCCCGTCCTCGCGGTCGAGGCACTCGTTGATCAGCCGTTCGCAGGCGACCGTCAACTCGCTGTCCGCCATATTCTGCCCGCCTCTGGCGATTCCCTGCCCGTTGCGCCGGGGGATGGACGAGAGCGCGTCTGCGGCTTTTCTACGCAGGCCCGTATCGTAACCCAGCTTTTCAGGAAATGCTTTCGGATCGGGTGAGTACGGCTATTTTCAATTATCCGCGGAAAGGCCGGCCGTTCACCTGAGCTCGCGCTTGAGGATCTTCCCGGTGGCGGTCATCGGGAGGGCGTCGCGGAACTCGATGATCCGCGGATACTTGTAGGCCGCCATGTTCTCCTTGCACCAGGCGATCAGCTCCTCCTCGGTGGCGGACGCCTCGGGGGTGCGGATGACGTAGGCCTTGACCTCCTCGCCGTGCGAGGCGTGGGGGACTCCGACCACCGCGGCGAGCGAGACCGCGGGGTGGGTCATCAGGACCTCCTCCAGCTCGCGCGGGTAGACGTTGAAGCCGCCACGGATGATCAGGTCCTTGGCCCGGTCGATGATCGCGTAGTAGCCGTCCTCGTCACGGGTGGCGATGTCGCCGGTGCGGAACCAGCCGTCGTTCATGACCTCGGCGGTCGCCTCGGGGCGGTTGTAGTAGCCCTTCATCACGTTGTGCCCGCGGATCGCGATCTCGCCGGGGCCCTGGCCCTCGACCGTCTTCCAGTCGTTGTCGATCAGCTTCATCTCCACGCCCCAGATCGGCGTGCCGATCGTGCCGGGCTTGGTGGGCCGGCCGAGCTGGTTGAAGCTGGCCACCGGGGAGGTCTCCGACAGGCCGTAGCCCTCCAGGATGCCGATGCCGAAGGTGGCCTCGAAGTCCTTGAGCACCTCGACGGGCGAGGAGGCGCCGCCCGCGACCGCGACCCTGAGCGAGGTGGGCACCTCGTCGCCGTCGGCGTGGATCTTCGTCAGCATGGCCCAGTACATCGTCGGCACGCCCGCGAACAGCGTGATGTTCTCGGCGCGCATCAGCTCCAGGGCGGGGCCGGGCTCGAAGCGCGGCATGAGCACCACGGTGGCCCGGCGGCGGAAGCCGAGGTTCATGACGGTGGTCTGCCCGAAGGAGTGGAACAGCGGCAGCGCGGCCAGGAAGGCGTCGCCGTCCTCGCCGCGCGGGAACATCTCGTCCGAGACCATGGCGTTGAGCAGCATGTTCTGGTGGCTGAGCTCGGCGCCCTTGGGCTGGCCGGTGGTGCCGCTGGTGTAGAGGATCACCGCGGTGTCGTCCGGCGCGGTCTGCACGGTCGCGAACTCGCCGGACACGCCGTCCAGCGCCGCCCACAGCGTCTCGCCGTACGCGGACTCGGTGGCGAACGCCGCGGCCGGCAGCACGAAGAAGTGCTCCGTCGCCGCCGCCCGGTCGAAGCCCGCCCGCCCGCGCTCGCCGAGCGGCAGCTCCGGGGTGCCCTCGAAGCAGAACAGCGCCTTGGCCTCGCAGTCCTCCAGGTGGTAGGCGATCTCCCGGGGCTGCAGCAGCACGTTGAGCGGCACGACCGTGGCGCCGGTCTTGAGGATCCCGTAGTACACGAACGGGAAGTAGGGGAGGTTGGGGCAGGCCAGCGCCACCTTGTCGCCCTTGCCGACGCCTCTGGAGACCAGCAGGTTGGCAACCTGGTTCGCGATGGTGTTGACCAGGGAGTAGGGCAGCCTCAGGTCCCCGAAGACCAGGGCGGTGCGGTCGGGCTGCTCCCGGGCGCTGTCCTCCAGTGCGACCGACAGGTTGAGCATGGTGCTTCCTCCTCCGAACAAGCGCTGACCCGCTCATACTCGCAGTTCGAGATACCTACCGGTAGGTAACCAAGGTTACAAATTGACGTGTAAAGCAGCGAGGAGTAAGCAGGTAAGAGCCCGCTTACCGGGGGCGAGCCGGCCGTCCGTGCGTTCGTGCGACGAAGGGTCAGTGGCCACATGGACTACGACTACGTGATCGTGGGGGCGGGCTCGGCGGGATGCGTGCTGGCCAACCGGCTCTCGGCCGATCCCTCGGCGACGGTGGCGCTGGTGGAGGCGGGGGGCTCCGACGGCGGGCTGGAGGTCCGGATGCCCGTCGGCTTCGCCAAGCTGTTCAAGACCGAGCGCGACTGGAACTTCACCACCGCCAAGCAGTCCGAGCTGTCCGGCCGCGAGCTCTACTGGCCGCGCGGCCGGATGCTGGGCGGTTCCTCCTCGATGAACGCCCAGATGTGGGTGCGCGGGCACCGGGCCGACTACGACGGCTGGGACGTGCCCGGCTGGTCCTACGACGAGGTCCTGCCCTACTTCCACCGGGCCGAGCGCCGCGCCGGCTCCAACCGCGGCGGCGTGTACGGCACGGCGGGCCCGATCCACATCTCCGAGCTGCGCACCCCCAACCCCGTCACCGCGGTCTTCCTCCGCGCCTGCGAGGAGCTCGGGCTGGCCCGGCTGGAGGAGCTGAACGGCCCCTCCAACGAGGGCTGCTGCCGGACCCCCGTCACCCAGGACCGGGGCCGTCGCTGGAGCTCGGCCGACGCCTACCTCAGGCCCGCGGCCAGGCGGCCCAACCTCACCGTGCTGACCTCCTCGCGCGTGCGCAGGGTGCTGATCGAGGACGGGCGGGCGACCGGCGTGGAGTACGGCGACGGCACGGTGGCGCGGGCACGCAGGGAGGTCATCCTGTCGGCCGGGGCGATCGGCTCCCCGCACCTGCTGATGCTGTCGGGCGTCGGCGCGGCCGACGAGCTGCGGGCCGAGGGCGTCGAGCCGGTCCACGACCTGCCCCAGGTCGGCAGGAACCTCCAGGACCACCTGGCCTCGGCCGTCATCCTGCACTGCCCCAAGCCGGTGACGCTCGCGGGCGCCGAGTCGGTCGCCAACCTGCTCCGCTTCCTGCTCGGCCGGAGCGGCATGCTGACCTCGAACGTCGGCGAGGCCGTGGCCTTCGTCCGCACCTCCCCCGGCGAGCCCGCCCCCGACATCGAGCTGATCTTCGCGCCCGGCCCGTTCATCGACCACGGCCTCACCCCGCCGCCCGGCCACGGCCTGACCATCGCCTCGATCCTGCTCCAGCCGGAGAGCCGCGGCCGCGTCTCGCTCGACGGCCGCGAGGTGGTGATCGACCCCGCCTACCTGACGGCGGAGGCCGACGTCCGCCGGCAGGTCGCCGGGCTGAGGAAGGCCAGAGAGCTGTTCGCCACCGCGGCGCTCACGCCGTTCGCCGGACCGCCGATGGCCCCTTACTGGGGCGCGGAGACCGACGAACAGCTCACCCGCTGGATCCGCGAACGCAGCGAGACCCTCTACCACCCGGTGGGCACCTGCCGGATGGGGGAGGACGCCGACGCGGTGGTGGATCCGGAGCTGAGGGTCCGCGGGGTCGGCGGGCTCCGGGTCGTCGACGCCTCGATCATGCCGGTCATCAACCGGGGCCACACCCACGCCCCCACCGTGATGATCGCGGAGAAGGCCGCCGACCTGATCGCCCGCACCGGGTGAGGCGGGCGGCCCGTGGAGCCCTCCCTCGAGCCTTCCGCGAGCCTTCCGTGCGCGCCTCCGTGTGCCGTGACTCACACTTGACGTAAGTGGGCACTTGCATAAATCTGGGTTGGTGACCATGAACGCGGCACATGTCGACCTGTCGGAGATCCCCTTCTGGGCGCGCCCACAGGCGGAGCGCATGGCGGCCTTCAAGCGGCTCCGCGAGCTGGACCGGCCCGTGTTCGTGCGGGAGAACAAGATCCCCTTCGTCGGGCACGGGCCCGGCTACTACGCCCTGGTGCGGCATGCCGACGTCTCCGAGGCCAGCCGGAACGCCGGGGTGTTCAGCAGCGAGCCGACCGCCAACAGCGTCGTCGACATGCCCCGGTGGATGGCGGTCTACTTCGGCTCGATGATCAACATGGACGACCCCCGGCACGCCCGGCTCCGCCGCATCGTGTCCCGGGCGTTCACCCCCAGGATCCTGTCCAAGATGGAGGAGGACCTGCAGCGGGCGGCCACCCGGATCGTGGACGAGGCGATCGCCGAGGGGCCGGGCGACTTCGTCACCCAGATCGCGGCCCGGCTGCCCGTCCAGGTCATCTGCGACATGATGGGCATCCCGCCGGAGCTCCATCCCCGGGTGCTGCGGGCCACCAACATCATCCTGGGCAACGCCGACTCCGAATACACCGGGATCGACCCGGAGCTCAGCCGCTGGAACGTCGGCCGCGGCCTGGTCAAGCTGATGGCCGCCGGGCGTGAGCTGAACACGCTGGCCGCCAGGCTCGGCCGCCGGCGCCGGGGCGACTCCACCGGCGACCTGACCAGCATGCTGGTCAACGGCGAGGAGTCGCTCACCCCGCAGGAGCTCGGCTCGTTCTTCATCCTGCTCGTGGTCGCCGGCAGCGAGACCACCCGGAACGCCATCTCCCACGGCCTGAAGCTGCTCACCGACCACCCGGGCCAGCGCGAGCTGCTCGTGGGCGACTTCGACAAGCACATCCCCGGCGCGGTCGACGAGATCATCCGCTACTCCACCCCGGTGATCCAGTTCCGTCGCACGGTCACCCGCGAGCACGAGATGAACGGGCAGACCTACGGCAGGGGCGACAAGGTCCTGCTCTTCTACAACTCCGCCAACCGGGACGAGGCCGTCTTCGCCGACCCCGACGTCTTCGACATCACCCGGCACCCCAACCCGCACGTCGGCTTCGGCGGCCCCGGCCCCCACTACTGCCTGGGCGCCCATCTGGCCCGCCGGGAGGTCACCGTGATGTTCCGCGAGCTGTTCACCCGGCTGCCCGGCATCCGGGCCGCCGGCGAGCCCGCCTACCTGCTGTCCAACTTCATCAACGGCATCAAGCACCTGCCGTACGCGACCTGACTTCCATACCTTCCGGCGGATCCGGCTCTGAGCCGCCCCGGGGGCGGCTACTGTGGCGGCCGGGCGAACGCTCTCGTCCTGGACTGGTTAGGTTGAAGATCGTATGGCAGGATCAAAAAACCGAATGCGGTTCTAATGGGGGCTGGTGTGACGGTTTCACTCGCGGACATCGACCTGTCGGACATCGCTTTCTGGGAGCGGCCGATCCCCGAGCGGGAGGCCGCCTTCGCGCTGCTGCGCGCCCAGACGGCCCCCCTCCGGTTCGCCGAGCCGGAGATGAGCTTCGCCCTGCCGGGGCCGGGCTACTACGCCCTGGTACGGCATGCCGACGTCGTCGAGGCCAGCCGCACCCCCGAGGTCTTCTCCTCCAGCCGGGGGTCGACCTCCATCCATGACCTGACCCCCGAGTTCGGCGAGTACTTCGGGTCGATGATCAACATGGACGACCCGCGGCACGCCCGGCTCCGCCGGATCGTCTCCCGGGCCTTCACCCCCAAGATGATCAAACAGTTCGAGGCCGACGTGCAGGCCGAGGCCACCCGGATCGTCGACGGCCTGATCGCCGCGGGGCCCGGCTGCGACTTCGTCGCCGAGGTGGCCGCCAAGCTCCCCTTGAAGATCATCTGCGACATGATGGGCATCGGCCCCGAGCACCACCAGACGGTCTTCGAGGCCACCAACGTCATCCTGTCCGGCGGCGACCCCGAGTTCATCCAGGACGTCAGCCGGGCGGCCGAGCTGCTCCTGGGCGCGGGGCAGCGCCTGCAGGACCTCGTCGTCTCCCTGGCCGCCGGTGACGGCGACACCCTCATCACCGCCCTGACCAGCGCCAACATCGACGGCGAGAAGCTGACGATGCAGGAGCTCGGCTCGTTCTTCATCCTGCTGGTGGTGGCGGGCAACGAGACCACCCGCAACGCCATCTCCCACGGCCTGCACCTGTTCACCGAGAACCCGGACCAGCGCGCGCTGCTCCTGGCCGACCTCGACGGCCGCCTCCCCGGCGCGGTCGAGGAGATCGTCCGCCTGGCCTCCCCGGTCGCCTGGATGCGCCGCAGCGTCACCCGCGACCACGAGATGAACGGTCACCTCTACCGCAAGGGCGACAAGGTCCTGCTCTTCTACTGGGCGGCCAACCGCGACGAGACCGTGTTCACCGACCCCTCCCGCTTCGACATCCGGCGCGGCGAGGGGACCCACCTCGGCTTCGGCGGCCCGGGGCCGCACTTCTGCCTCGGCGCCCACCTGGCCCGCCGTGAGATCGGCGTGATGTTCCGCGAGCTGTTCACCCGGCTGCCGCAGATCCGCTCGGTCGGTGAGCCGGACCGCCTGCGCTCCAGCTTCATCAACGGCATCAAGCGCCTCGAATGTGACTTCTGAGGCACTCCATTGACGTAAGTGGTTGCTTGCGCAAATGATTGGCGATATGAGCGTGACGCCGTCCGAGCGGAAGCCGATCGTCTCCGCCGCCGACTTCGACCTGTCGGACTACGACTTCTGGGCCAGGCCCATGCGGGAGCGCGAGCACGCCTTCCGGCTCCTGCGCGGTCTGGACGGCCCCGCCTTCTACGAGGAGATGGAGGTCCCCTTCGCCCCCAAGGGGCCCGGCTACTACGCGCTGGTCAAGCACGCCGACATCCTGGAGGTCAGCCGCAACCCCGAGGTGTTCTGCTCGGGGGACGGCGGAGCCACCAACATCCCGGACATGCCGCCGGAGTTCACCGAGTACTTCGGGTCGATGATCAACATGGACGACCCGCGGCACGCCCGGCTCCGCCGGATCGTCTCCCGGGCCTTCACCCCCAAGATGATCAAACAGTTCGAGGCCGACGTCGAGGCGGCGGCCGCCCGGATCGTGGACGACCTGATCGCCGCGGGGCCCGGCTGCGACTTCGTGACCGAGGTCGCCGCCAGACTGCCCCTGAAGATCATCTGCGACATGATGGGGATCCCGGAGAAGGACTACGGCACCGTCTTCGACCGGTCCAACATGATCCTCGGCGGGTTCGATCCCGAATACGGCGGCGACGACATGACCACGATCGCCGAGAAGCTGCTGGCCGCGGGCATGGACCTGCAGCAGCTCGTGCAGGACCTGGCCGCGTACCGGGCCGAGCACCCCACGGGGGACCTCACCTCGTCGCTGGTCAACGCCAACATCGACGGCGAGAAGCTGACGGTGCAGGAGCTCGGCTCGTTCTTCATCCTGCTGGTGGTGGCGGGCAACGAGACCACCCGCAACGCCATCTCCTACGGCCTGCGGCTGCTCACCCAGAACCCCGACCAGCGCGCGCTGCTCCTGGCCGACCTCGACGGCCGCCTCCCCGGCGCGGTCGAGGAGATCGTCCGCCTGGCCTCCCCGGTGAACTTCATGCGCCGCAAGGTCACCCGCGACCACGAGATGAACGGCCGCCTCTACCGCGAGGGCCAGAAGGTCGTCCTGTACTACTGGGCCGCGAACCGGGACGAGAGCGTCTTCCCCGACCCGCTCCGCTTCGACGTCACCCGCGACCCCAACCCGCACGTCGGCTTCGGCGGTCCGGGGCCGCACTTCTGCCTGGGCGCCCACCTGGCCCGCCGGGAGATCACCGTGATGTTCCGCGAGCTACTGCGGCGCGTCCCCCGGATCGAGGGCGGCAGGCCGCAGCGGCTCCACTCCAGCTTCATCAACGGCATCAAGCACATGGACTGCGCGTTCTGAGATCACCCAGCCGCCGGCCGGATCGACTTGAACACGGTGTTGACGTCGGGCAGCAGTTCCTTCTTGCTGTCCGGCACCGACATGTAGACGATCACGGGCAGGTCGGCGCCGGTGCTCACGGCCGCCACGACCATCGTCGTCTTGGACGTGCCCGCAGTGATCTCGTACGCGGCGAGCTGCCCCCGCAGGCCGTTGACCGACAGGTTCTGCTGGGCGGTCTTGCGGGCGCTGTTGTCCTCGGGGAAGAACTTCTTGCGGCCGGTGTAGGCCACCGCGTTGATCACCGGGGCGAGGTTGTCGGGTGAGGTGTATTTGCTCTTCAGCCGGGGCGAGAGCGGCCCCGACATCACCTGGGCGAACTGGGGCTTGCCCAGGGAGTCCGGTCCGGCCGGGACGTACTGGCGGGTGGTGAAGCCGTAGGCGGTGGACACGCTCTCGCGCTGGTCCTGCCGCCAGGGCGCGCCGAGCTTGGCCAGGCTGATCGCCGCGGCCTGGTCGGGCAGGGTGCCGGCGACCGGCGAGGCCTTGCCGGGGAAGCGCGGCAGGCGGCCCACCGCCTGGGACTTGGCGGGCTTCTTGCCGGTCGCGGAGGGCTTGGCCTCCGGGATGGGCTTCTCCTCCGTCGAGGCCAGGGGGCCCGCCAGGAAGGCCCAGAGCACGGCGCCGATCAGAGCGATCACCACCGAGCCGGCCAGCGCGAACACCCAGACCGGCCGGCCCGTCCCTTCGAGCTCCGGCTCCTCTCCCATGGCCTGGTAGTTGTCGCCGAAGACCGTGTTCCACAGCTCCTGCTGACGCTCCGGCGGAGGGGTCTTCGGCCCGCTGATCTGACCCGCGGTGACGAACGGCCTGTTGGGGTCGGAGGGGTCCCGGCTCAGGTGCCCGCCCGGCTGTCCCTGCGGGGGGATCTGCCCGTGGTGGGGCCCGCCGTCGCCCGGATGGGCGTGCGCGGGCGCGCCCTGCGGGGGAGCGTGGGGTGGCGGAACCTGCGGCGGCGCGCCGGGAGGGGCCTCCGGGGCGGTCGCCCCCGCCAGGGCCCACACGCCGGGGTTCTCCGGAGCGGCGCCGTTGACCGGGACGTTACGGAGCGTCTCCTGGCCGCCGAACGGGTTGGGGCCGGTGAGCGGGTCCTGGTGGCCGAACGGGTTGGGGCCGCCCATGGGGGCCTGGCCGCCGGACGGATCCGGGGCGGTGCGGGGATCGCGGCCGCCGAAGGGGTTGGGGTTGGTGAGCGGGTCCTGGTGGCCGAAGGGGTTGGGGCTGGTCAGGGGGTCCTGGTGGCCGAAGGGGTTGGAGCCGGCCGCCGGGTCCTGATGCCCGAACGGGTTGGGGTTGGTCAACGGGTCCTGACTGCGGAACGGGTCGGGGCTGGTGAGCGGGTCCTGGTGGCCGAACGGGTTGGAGCCGGCCGCCGGCTCCTGGCCGCCGAAGGCGTTGGGGCTGGTCAGCGGATCCTGGCCGACGGAGGGGCCGGGGCCGCCCGTCGGGGCCGGCCAGGAGGGGGAGGAGTGGCCGGGGTCCGCCGGGGTCGGCCAGGAGGGGGAGGAGTGGCCAGGGTCCGGCGACTCGGCCGGCCTGCCCCATCCGCCGTTCTCGGCCGGCGGTGCGGTGTTCCGCCCGCCGCCGTCCGCGGCCGCTCCCCAGCCTCCGTTGTCGTTGCTCCGGGCCGCGTCCCAGCCGCCGTTGCCGGTCGCCGGGGCCGTACCCCAGCCTCCGTTGTCAGCGGCCTGGGCCGTGTCCCACCCTCCGTTGCCGGCGGACTGCGGCGCCGGCCACCCACCGTTCTCGGCGGGCGGCCGGGTGTCGGGCCCGTCCTGCGCGGGGGCGGCGGCCTGCCAGGAGTCGCCGCCCGGCCGCGGGCCGGAGGCGGGCGGGGTCTGGGGGGCGGGGGCCGGTGTCCCGAAGGCCTGTTGCCAGGAGCCGTTGCCGGGGACGGCGGCCTGCCAGGAGGCGCGGTCTCCGGCGGGCTCCTCCTGGGGGAGCCGGGGGCCGGTGCCGGAAGAGCCGTCCGCCCAGGTGGGTGACGGCTCTGCGGCTTCCGGCCATGCCGGAGGTAGGTGGGACTGGCTGGACTGCTCCGAGGCCATGGCTTCCTTACCTCCAGGGCGTTTGCCCGAATTAGGGGTATTGGGCATGGTCTCACGTGAGACGGGGGGGTTCGCAGGGAAACTGGAGAACGCCCCCCTGAACTGGAGTCCGGTGGGGTCGGTTGGCGGATCCTGCATCGGCAGGCCGACCTCCGAGGGATCCGGGCCCTGCCCCGGCTCGACTGAGTGTGCCACGGTGAAAGAGTAAACTGACGGGACATGTGAGGTCACAACGGACGTATCACCATCTAACCTCGGTCGGTCCCAGACGCATGAGCCTCCCATTGTGCTGACCCGCCGGTGCCGCTGTCCCCGGTTCGCCGCGATCGGATGGATTTCCCGGGTCATGAATATGGCTTGCGGACTGCGATACTCTTGGCATATGCGTGCCGCGGCCCTGCTGCTTATCTGGCCGCATCGGCCTTCCCGGCGCTAGACGCCCGCCGATGCGGCTGCCCTTCGCGTGAGCGGAGGGTTTTTCTATTGGGTCGGATGGGTCAGATCATCTGCGCAGACGTATACCGAGGGAAGATTGACGTGAGCGAGCGAGCCGACATGCAGACCGACGAGCAGCACTACGATCCGCAGGCACTGCAGGTCAAGTGGCAGCGGCGATGGGAGGAGCTCGACCCGTTCCGGGCCTCCGACGATCCCGCCGACACGCGTGAGCGGCGCTACATGCTCGACATGTTCTCCTACCCCTCCGGTGACCTGCACATGGGCCACGCCGAGGCGTTCGGCATCGGCGACGTCTTCTCGCGCTACTGGGTCCAGCGCGGCTACAACGTGCTGCACCCGATCGGCTGGGACTCCTTCGGCCTGCCCGCCGAGAACGCCGCGATCAAGCGCAACGCGCACCCGGCCGAGTGGACCTACGCCAACATCGAGACCCAGGCCCACTCCATCAAGCGCTACGGGATCTCCTTCGACTGGTCCCGCCGCCTGCACACCAGCGACCCCGAGTATTACAAGTGGACCCAGTGGCTGTTCATCCGCTTCTTCGAGCGCGGCCTGGCCTACCGTAAGGGCGGCCTGGTCAACTGGTGCCCCAACGACCAGACCGTGCTGGCCAACGAGCAGGTCAAGGACGGCAGGTGCGAGCGCTGCGGCGCCGAGGTCGTCCGCCGCGAGCTGACCCAGTGGTACTTCAAGATCACTGACTACGCCGACCGGCTGCTGGACGACATGGCCCAGCTGGAGGGTGGCTGGCCGGAGCGCGTGCTGACCATGCAGCGCAACTGGATCGGCCGGTCCGAGGGCGCCGACGTCGACTTCGTCATCGAGGGCCGCGACGAGCCGGTCACCGTCTACACCACCCGCCCCGACACCCTGTACGGCGCGACCTTCTTCGTGGTCGCCCCGGACGCGGCGCTGGCCGAGGAGATCGTCGCAGAGGAGCAGCGCGAGGCCTTCGAGGCATACCGGGCCGAGGTGTCCAAGCTGTCCGACATCGACCGGCTCTCCACCGACAAGGAGAAGACCGGCGTCTTCCTGGGCCGCTACGCGATCAACCCGGTCAATGGCGAGCGCATGCCGGTCTGGGCGGCCGACTACGTGCTGTCCGACTACGGCCACGGCGCCATCATGGCGGTCCCCGCGCACGACCAGCGTGACCTGGACTTCGCCCGCACCTTCGGCCTGCCGGTACGGGTCGTGGTCCACACCGGTCTGGCCGACCCGGGCGAGACCGGTGTGGCCACCGCGGGCGAGGGATCCCTGGTCAACTCCGGCCCGCTGGACGGCCTGTCCAAGGCCGACGCGATCCGGAAGATCATCGGAGTGCTGGCCGAGCGCGGCACCGGGAAGGCGACGGTCAACTTCCGCCTGCGCGACTGGCTGCTGTCCCGCCAGCGCTTCTGGGGCTGCCCGATCCCGATCATCCACTGTCTCGACTGCGGCGAGGTCCCCGTCCCGGACGACCAGCTGCCTGTCACCCTGCCCGACCTGCGTGGCGAGGCCCTGGCCCCCAAGGGGGTCTCCCCGCTGGCCTCGGCCGAGGACTGGGTCAACGTCGCCTGCCCCAAGTGCGGCGGCCCGGCCCGGCGCGACACCGACACGATGGACACCTTCGTCGACTCCTCCTGGTACTTCCTGCGTTACGTGGACCCGTCCTACGAGGACGGCCCGTTCGACGTGGAGAAGCTGCGCAAGTGGGGCCCCATCGACCAGTACGTCGGCGGCGTCGAGCACGCGGTGCTGCACCTGCTGTACTCGCGGTTCTTCACCAAGGTCCTGCACGACATGGGCATGGTCGACTTCACCGAGCCCTTCACCCGCCTGCTGAACCAGGGGCAGGTGATCAACCAGGGCAAGGCGATGTCCAAGTCACTGGGCAACGGCGTGGACCTGGGCGAGCAGATCGACTCCTACGGCGTGGACGCGGTCCGGCTGACCGTGGTGTTCGCCGGTCCGCCGGAGGACGACATCGACTGGGCCGACGTCTCGCCGGCCGCGTCGCAGAAGTTCCTGGCCCGCGCCTTCCGCGTCATGGCCGAGGCCGGTGCGGCCTCCGCCCCCGGCGTGGACTTCGCGACCGGTGACCTGAACCTGCGCAAGGCCGTCCACCAGACCATCGACGAGGTCACCAAGCTGGTCGATTCCCACCGCTTCAACGTCGCGGTGGCCCGCATGATGGAGCTGACGAGCGCGACCCGCAAGGCGATCGACTCCGGCCCCGGCGCGGCCGACCCGGCCGTCCGGGAGGCCGCCGAGGCGCTGGCGGTCATGCTGTCCCTGGTCGCACCGTACGCCGCGGAGGAGGGCTGGGAGCGCCTGGGCCACCCCGCCTCGGTCGCCAGGGCCGGCTGGCCGGTGGTCGATCCGGCCCTGCTGGTCCAGGACTCCGTCACCTGCGTCGTCCAGGTCGCCGGCAAGGTCCGTGACCGCCTGGAGGTCTCCCCGGAGATCTCCGAGGCGGAGCTGGAGGCGCTGGCGCTGGCCTCGGCGAAGGTCCAGTCCTTCCTGTCCGGGGCTCCGCGCAAGATCATCGTCCGCGCGCCCAAGCTGGTCAACATCGTCCCGTAGCGGTCACGCGGGGCGTCCGCGTACGGCGGGCGCGGCATCTGTGTACGGCAGGCGGGGCGTCCGCGTACGGCGGGCGCCCCGCGGCCGGCCGTTCAGCGTTGCCTGTCGGCCGCGCAGCCCCCGGCCGTGTCATCGGCGAAGAGGCGGTGGGACGAGGGGCGGGGGAGGGGTTCGGCCGAGGGGCGGGTGCCGTCGAGCAGGAGGGCCAGATAGCGCCGGTGGTCGGCGCCGTCCTCCTCGGGCCGGCCGCCGTCGTCGCCCGGATGGACGGTGCCCAGGGCCATCACCACGATCGCGGCCAGGTCGCGTACCAGCAGGTCGGTGCGGATCAGTCCGCGGCGCTGGGCGGCGGTCAGGACGTCGCCGAGCGGGTCGACGAACCGTTCGGCGAGGCCGACGGTGAAGGCCCCGGCCTCCCGGGCGGCGGCGAGCAGGCGGCGGTGGGCGGCCAGGGTGTCGACGGTGGCGGTCAGCGCGGTGGCCAGCCCCTGGCGGGGGTCGGCAGCGGTGCGGGCGGCCCGGGCCAGCGGCTCGACCTCTTCGGCGAAGTAGGTTTCGAAGGCGGCTCGGATCACACCGTCGCGGTCGCCGAAGCGCCGGTAGACGGTGGCGATGCCGAGGCCGGCCCGGCGGGCGATCTCCTCCAGCGGGACGGTCGGGCCGGTCTCCTGCAGGGCGGTGATCGCCGCGCGGACGATCCGGTCGGAGTTGCGCAGGGCGTCCGCTCGACGTCGCTGCTGTGGCACATGTCGAACGCTAGCAGCATCCGCGTTCACCTGACGGAACGTCTCCCTCCTGATGAGACGCCTGCCCCGGGTCATCCGGCCGCCTCCGGCCCCGTCGCGGCCGCCCGTCTCCTCGCCGACGAGAACGCCCCGGCCGAGGAGGTCAACGGCGGGAGCCACCAGAGCCTCAGCGGAGCCGTCTGAGGCGCGTGGTCGTCGGGTCGGGTTTATTGCGTCGAAAATCGGGCCCACCGGTGGAAGGATGTCGGCGACCGACCGACCACTACCGGGAGCACGAGATGCGGCGAGCCTTCGAAACCTCACAGCGCCCTATCCGGACGAGAGTTTTCGAGGACTCCAGCACCCATGCACACCCTCAACATCGGCATTCTCGCCCATGTCGACGCGGGCAAGACCAGTCTCACTGAGCGCCTGCTGTTCGACACCGGCGTCATCGACCGGCTCGGCAGCGTCGACGCCGGCAGCACCCAGACCGACACGGGTGACATCGAACGGCGGCGCGGCATCACGATCCGCTCCGCGGTCGCCTCCTTCACCGTCGGGACCCTGCAGGTCAACCTGATCGACACCCCGGGGCACTCCGACTTCATCTCCGAGGTCGAGCGGGCGCTCGGAGTGCTCGACGGCGCCGTCCTGGTCCTGTCGGCGGTGGAGGGCGTCCAGGCGCAGACCCGCGTCCTGATGAAGACCCTGCGGCAGATGCGCCTGCCGACCCTGATCTTCGTCAACAAGATCGACCGCGCCGGGGCCCGCCACGAGGAGATCCTGGCCGACGTCCGGCGGAAGCTGACGCCGCGGATCGTCGCGATGAACCGGGTCCGGCAGGCCGGATCGCCGGCCGCGCACACCGTCCCGAACTCCCTGGACGGCCCGGACTCCTTGGACGGGCCGGGATCTCCGGGCGGCCCTGACTCCCCGGGCGGGCCGAATTTCCTGGACGGGCCGGGATCCCTGGACGGGCCGGGATCTCTGGACGGCCTTGACTCCTCGGGCGGGCCGAATTTCCTGGACGGGCCGGGATCCCTGGACGGGCCGGGATCTCTGGACGGCCTTGACTCCTCGGGCGGGCCGGACTTCCGCTCCCGGGTAGCGGAGATCCTCGCGGAGAACGACGACGCGCTGCTCGCCGACCTCGTCGCCGGCTCGCTCCCCACGGGTGACCGGCTCCTGGCGGGGATCCGCGGCCAGACCGCCGCTGGCCTGCTCCACCCGCTGTTCTTCGGCTCGGCGCTGACCGGCCAGGGCGTCGAGACGCTCCTCGGCGGGATCTCGCGGCTGCTCCCGCCGGCCCCCGCCGCCGGAGAGGACGGCCCTCGCGCCACCGTCTTCGCCGTCGAGCGCGGCGGCGCCGGGGAGAAGATCGCCTACCTGCGCATGCACTCCGGTGAGCTGCGCGCACGGCAGCGGGTCACCTGCTACCGGCGGGGAGCCGACGGCGGCGTCAGCGAGGACACCGAGCAGATCACCGCGCTCCAGGTCATCGGGTCGGCCCGGGGGGAGGCCCGCCACCTGACGGCGGGGAACATCGCGAAGATCTGGGGCCTGTCCCGCATCCGGGTCGGGGACCAGGTCGGCTCGGCCGACGGGCTCGGCGGGCGGACGCACTTCGCCCCGCCGAGCCTGGAGACCCTCGCCCGGCCGAAGCGGGCCGAGCACGCCGCACGGCTGCACGCCGCGCTGGTGAGCCTCGCCGACCAGGACCCGTTGATCCACACACGTGCCGTCCCGGGGGAGGGGACCTCGGTCCTGCTCTACGGCGAGGTGCAGAAGGACGTCATCGCCGAGACCCTCCTCAACGACTTCGGCGTCGAGGCCGTGTTCGAGCAGAGCCGTACGGTCTACGTCGAGCGCCCGGTGGGCGTCGGGGAGGCATGTGAGGAGATCGATCGGCACGGGCGCAACGAGTTCTTCGCGACCGTCGGGCTGCGGGTCGGACCCGGGAGCGGAGCGGGGATCACCTTCCGGCGGGAGGTCGAGCTCGGCTCGCTGCCGCGCCCCTTCCACCGGGCGATCGAGGACGCCGTACGGCAGACCCTTGAGCAGGGGATCTACGGCTGGGCGGTGACCGACTGCGTCGTCACCCTGACCCGGACAGGCTACGCGGCCCCGATCAGCACGGCCGGTGACTTCCGCAACCTCACGCCGCTGGTCCTGATGCGTGCCCTGGACATCGCCGGGACCCGGGTCTACGAGCCGTGCCACGCCTTCGAAGTGGAGATCCCGTCGGACACGCTCAGCGCCGTCACCGCCGAGCTCGCCGCCTTCGGCGCGGACATCCGGGAGTCCTCCGGCGACACGGACACCTGGCTGCTCGGGGGCGACATCCCCGCGCGCCGGGTGCACGCGTTCGGGCGGCGCCTGCCTGGACTGACCCGTGGCGAAGGGGTCTGGTGGTCACGGCCGTCGGGGGACCGGCCGGTCGGCGGACCGGCCCCGGTGCGCGAGCGCTCGGACGGCAACCCGCTCAACCGCAGGGAGTATCTGCGCCACCTCGCGCAGCGCGGCACGGCGGGGTGAGGCTACCGGCGCCTCCGGTGGGCCCTGCCGGATCCCGGCGGTCCGGCCGTGGCCGACGTGAGCACCGTCTCCCCGGACCCCTCCGGCGCGCCGGTGGGGCTGGGGCGACCGCGACATGACCGCGGTCGTCCTCTCCCTCTGCTGCTGCCGCTGCATGAAGTCCACCCATTCACCTTTCCCCCACTTCGCGCCGCAGGGCCC
>NZ_JBSFPS010000193.1:0-19755 GCF_053588315.1 Streptosporangium sp. NPDC003464
AAACCCGCCCGTTTGAAGCGACTTGACTTGATCTAGCTGGCCCTACCGGAATTCCGGCCGCCCCGTTTCCGGAGCAACCCTTCTAACTTACTCCGACATCTGGTTCCTGTCCAATCGTGCGGACAGGCCCGAATTGTCGGGTTCAGCTTGGAGGGGGTGCGGGGCTCTCAGCCGACCTGGAGACCATCTGGCCTCCGGGGCTCGTCGCCCTGCAGGAAGAACAGTAGCAGGACTCCTGTGCAACAGAGACAACTTGCCAACCATTCCCGAGACTCGCGCGTCCCAAACCGGGCGGCGCAAGCAGACAACAAGCGATCCGCAACCGGCGCTGGATACGAAGTAGGCACGAGGGTCAGGATCCTGACTCCACCGTGGAGGTGAGCACCATGACCCGCTCGGAGTTCGACGACATCCGCGCGCACATCGACGCGGAGGCCGATCATCCTGGCGACCTGCTCAGGGTCGCCAGGTCTCTGCTGAGCGACCTTGAAGACGCACGGATGCGCGAGGCGACCCTCCGCGCCCATTACCTGCGTCTCCTTACCGCGGCCCGGGCGACCGCCGCCGCCGAGGCGGCCGGCTACCCGGAGCCGCTGACCTTCCTCACCGACGAACTGGCCAAGCGCGGCCAGCTCCCGGCGGGCGAGGAGGAGGTGCATCAGATCTTGGCCGACGCGCGGACCGCGGCCGCGCTCCTGGCCTGCCTGGAGCAGGCCTCCGCCGCGCCGGCCGGGAAGGGGCCGCGTGTCCGCAGGTGCGCGGGCACGAGCCGCCCCCTCCCCCGATGAGGTGTTCCACGTCGTTGACCTGGCCTTGAAGCAAGGTCTGTAAGACTTCGGGCATGTGGCAGCGGAGACTGAACTGGGCTGCGACGGTCCTCGTGGGCGTCTTCGGCGTTCTGTGGGCCGGCGTCGTGACGTTCGCCGCCCTGGACACGTCGATGTGGTTGCGGATCGGGCAGGTCGTCTTCGGGGCCTTCCTCGTGAGCTGGTCCCTGCACAAGACGAGCCTGCTGCTGCGCCGGACCGGGGCGGGGGACACGGCGCGGCACCGCCGGGCCAGGGCCTGACGGTCAGGAACCGGTCCGGAAGGAGCACAGTTCGTCGGCGACCTCCTGGCACGGAGCACCGAGATCGAACTGACTCAGGACGAAGACCGCCTCACCGGTGTCGATCTCCAGAACCCCGGTGCGCGAGGCGAAGCGGGTCCGCGTGTCCACGCGGATCCGCTCGACCGCGCTCCACGGCACCCGCTGCAGACCGGCGAAACCCCTGACCACGACCAGTCCCTCGCCGTCGGCGCTGAGCCGTACCGGGGCCAGGACGTCGCGCAGGGCCAGCGTGGCCATCATCAGGGTCGCCGCGCCCGCCAGGATCATCCCGCGCGGGTCACCGATGCTCAGTACGGTGGCCACCGCGAAGGCCAGGGCGGCGACCGCCTTCAGGACGAGGAGATCGCGGCGTACGCGCCAGCGCAGAACCGGTCCGGACATGTCATCCACACTGGCACGTTAACCGCTCAGCCCTTGGGCACGTACGGCGGCGCCACACCCCAGCCCCAGTGCGGCACCGGGGCGTGGGCGAACGGAGTCGCGCCCGGCTGGGAGTTGGCGAACGCCAGGCGGGTCCCCCACTCGATGTAGCCGAGGAAGGCCGCGCGGAACTCCGGGTCCGCCGGGAGTCCGACCTCGTCCGCGGCGTCCAGGAGAAGGTTCACCCAGCGGCGGCGCTGCGGTTCGGTGATGCCCTTGCCGATGTGCTGGGAGAGCATGTGGGGGTATCCCCCGCGCTCGCGCGTGTAGCGATCGGGGCCGCCGAAGACCTCGCCGAGCCACATCGCCACATACCTGGGGTGGCCGGGGTCCATGTGCGCGAAGAGCGGCCCGATGAGATCGTCCTTCTTCACGTGGCCGTAGAAGACCTCGGTGAGCCGCTCGAACGCCTCGGCCCCGCCGGCCCAGTCGTAGAGCGTCGGCGTCGCGGCCCCCTGGCCCCGGATGCCGGTGGGCGCGTAGTGGCGCATCTCCTCGATGTCGGAGACGTAGGGCTGGATCTCCGCGAAGAAGGCCGCGAAGTCCGGGCCGCCCCGGAACCCCTGGAGGTGGTCCTCCGCGGAGGTCCAGGTGATCCGCAGGGTGTAGCAGGCGGGCTCGTCCACGCATCGGGTGAGCTCGTAGTCCACGCACTGGGGGGCGTTGGCGAGCGGTACGGCGGCGCGCCGGTAGGCGGCCTCGAACTCCGCCGACCGCTCATCGGGGACGCGGTAGCGGATGTATTCGACGATCATTGGTCACCTTCCAACCAGATGTAACCGATGAGTCGATGTAATCATGTAATTGATCACCTGCGCACCCTGTCCGGCCAAGAAGGCCGAGAAACAGGGCTGCGGCGTGCTCCGGGAGCGAGAAACGACGAAGGCCCCGGTCTCTGGGAGACCGGGGCCTTCTTTCAGTAGCGGGGACAGGATTTGAACCTGCGACCTCTGGGTTATGAGCCCAGCGAGCTACCGAGCTGCTCCACCCCGCGTCGGTGTGTCTAAAGACTACCCGGCTTTGGCGGTGGACGCGAATCAGACGGCTCGCTGCGCTCGGAGACCCCCTATGAGCTGGGCGAGGACGTCGGCGTCGCCGACGGCGTGGGAGTGCCGGAAGGGGCCGGGGTCGGGGTCTGCGAGGGGGCCGGAGTGGCCGTGGGGACCACCCCCTTCAGCTTCTCCAGCGCCTTCGCCAGCTCCTGCTGCGCCGCGCCGTACGCCGTCCAGTCCGGCGGGTTCTTCGCCAGGGCCTCCTGCGCCTTGTCGTACGCCTGCTGCGCCTCGCTGATCGCCTGGTTCAGCGTGGTGCTCGGCTGGGAGGGCAGCTCCGGCTTGGTGGTGTCCGGCTTGGCCGGCTGGGCGCCCTCTCCGAAGACCTGCTTCAGAGCGCCTTCCAGGGTGTCGGCGAAGCCGACCCGGTCACCGTAGGAGACCAGGACCCGGCGGAGGATCGGATAGGGCTCCTGGCCGGAGGAGGCGGCGGTCTCCACGTAGACCGGCTCGATGTAGACCAGACCGCCGGCGAACGGCAGGGTCAGCAGGTTGCCGTAGCGGACCTTCGCCCCGCCGATGCCGAGCAGGTTGAGCTCGCCGGAGAACTTGTTCTGGAAGTTGTTCTGCACCTGGCCGGGGCCGGGGATGGTGGTGTTGGAGGGCATCCGCAGGATGCGGAGCTTGCCGTAGTCGTCTCCCGGGGTGGCGTCCACGGACATGAACGCGGCCAGGTTGGGTCCCTGGCGCGGCACGAACGTGGTGGTCAGGGAGAACGTCGGGTCCGTCGTGTCGGGCATCTTGACCGACAGGTAGTACGGCGGCTGCTTGATGTCACGCTCGCCCGAGGACGGGTCGTTCGGGACGTTCCAGAAGTCCTGGCCGCTGTAGAAGGCGCTCGGGTCCTGGATGTGATAGCGGGACAGCACGTCGCGCTGGACCTTGAACAGCGCCTCCGGGTAGCGCAGGTGCTGCTTGAGGCTCTCCGACACCGCCTCCTTCGGCTTGATGATGCCGGGGAAGGCCTTGCGCCAGGTCCGCAGGATCGGGTCCTGCTCGTCCCAGGCGTACAGCGTGACCGTGCCGTCGTAGGCGTCCACCGTGGCCTTGACCGAGTTGCGCATGTAGTTGATCTGGTCGCGCGGCTGCGGCACCACCAGGCGCGGGTCGGTGACCGTGTCCCGCGTCATCGCCTCCAGGCTCCTGCTGTCGGAGTAGGGGTAGGAGTTGGAGGTGGTGTAGGCGTCGGCGATCCAGACCACCCTGCCGTCGACGATGGCCGGGTAGGGGTTGTCGTCCAGGCTCAGGAACGGCGCCACCTTGGCGATGCGCTCCTGCGGGTTGCGCACGTAGAGGATCTTGGACTTGTCGTTGATGTCGCTCGACAGCAGCAGGTTCTTCTCACCGTATTTGGCCGCGTACAGCACGCGGTTGAAGAACGAGCCGACCGGGACGCCGCCCTTGCCGGTGTAGGTGGTGTTCTGCTGGCCGGTGCCGCTGCTCAGCGGGTAGTCGAGCTCCTGCTTCTTGTCGCCGCCCACGATGACGTATTCCGGCGCGCTCGGGGACTCGCCGAAGTAGACGCGCGACTCCTTCAGGCCCGTCCGCTCGACCAGCGGGCCGGTCACCGGCATGTCCTTGGCGTCGAAGTTGGGCAGGCCCTGCGAGTCGACCTCGTTGCCCGGCGCGGCCACGAACCCGTAGCCGTGGGTGTAGACCAGGTGCCGGTTGATCCAGTTGTCCTGCTCACGCGGCGGGCCGGTGAGCTCCCGCACCGCCACCACGGTGTCGCGCATCTTGCCGGAGGCGTCCGGGTAGCGGTCGACGTCGAGCGGGTCGTGGAAGTCGTAGTAACCGCGGATACGCTGCTTCTGCTGATAGGTCTTGGCGACCAGGTTGGGGTCGAGCAGCCGCACGCCGGAGATCGAGCTGTCGGTGGTGACGTTCACCTTCGAGGCGTCACCCTGCGCCGTGTAGTCGATGACGTCGGTCTTGTCGACGCCGTAGGCCTTCCTGGTGGCGACGATGTTGCGCTCGATGTAGGCCTTCTCCTTGTCCTGCTGGTTCGGCTTGACCTGGAACTGCTCGACCAGGGCCGGGTAGACCCCGCCGATCAGGATGGCCGACAGCACCAGCAGGCCGAAGGAGACGCCGGGCAGCATGCCGCCGGGCCGTACGACTCCGGCGAAGAAGAGGGCGGCGCAGATCAGGGCGATGATCGCCAGGATGGTCTTGGCGGGCAGCACCGCGTTGACGTCGGTGTAGGAGGCGCCGTAGGCGAAGCCCCGGTCGGAGAAGACCAGGCCGTAGCGGTCGACCCAGTAGGCGACGGCCTTCAGCAGCACGAACACGCCCAGCAGCACCGACAGGTGGACCCGGGCGGCCCGGGAGGCGTGCACCCCCGGCGACTGGAGCCGGAACCCGCCGTAGAGGTAGTGCACGATCGCCGCCATGACGGCCGACAGCACCACCGCGGTGAACAGGAAGTTCAGCACCATCCGCAGGAACGGGTAGGTGAACATGAAGAACGACACGTCCATGCCGAACAGCGCGTCGTTCTCGTTGAACGGCGTGGCGTTGATGTATTCCAGCCAGGTCTTCCACTGGTTGGAGAACGACGATCCGGCGAACAGCGCGAGCACGGCGGCGCCGATCAGGAAGATCAGCTTGCGGTGCGGGTCGAGGGCCATCCGGTAGCGGTCGGCGCCGCTGGCGCCGCCGAACATCCCCGGGCCGAACATCGGCCGCATCCGGTAGGCCAGCAGCATGTTGCCGCCCACCAGGCCGACCATCAGCACGGCGCCCACGATGAAGAGCAGGATCTGCGTGACGATCACGCCGGAGAAGACCGCCGTGTAGTCCACCGAGTCGTACCAGAGGTAGTCGGTGAAGATGCCGGCGAACAAGAAGAACAACGCAACGAGCGCGACGATGGCGATCGCGACAGGAAGCAGCAGTCGTGGCCGGCGGGGCAAGCGCATTGCCCTACCGGCTCCGGGGGTCCGGAAGCTCAAGGCCAACCCCTTGTCGTAAGAGCACGGTCCGTGTTTGGAAACCTACACCGGCGGGGGTTCCGTCGTGCTCAGCCGCTTGGCCACGGTCCGGCCACAACCCCCACAGGTCTCGGATTCACCACTGTCAACGCACGGGAGGCCGGATCAGTGCCCGGGGCGGGATCGGCGTGCGCGTGCGCCCGTCCCGCCGCCGACCGCTCCCGGCGGCTCCCGGCGGCTCGGCGCGGTGCCGGAGCCGGGTCAGCCCGCCGGACAGCTCGGCGTGATGCCGGAGTCCCGCCGGGTCAGCCCGCCGGACAGCTCGGCGCGGTGCCGGAGCCGGTGCGGACCACGTCGATCGCCTGGACCGCGTCGTGGAGCGTCTCGACCCTCATCAGCCTCAAGCCGTCGGGGACGGCCTTCATCGCCTCGGCGCAGTTGTCGGCGGGGGTGAGGAAGACCGTGGCCCCGGCCTTACGGGCGCCCACCATCTTCTGCTGGATGCCGCCGATCGGGCCGACCCTGCCCTCCGGGGTGATCGTCCCGGTCCCGGCGATCGCCTTGCCTCCGGTCATCGGCCCCGGGGTGAGCTTGTCCATGATGCCGAGGGAGAACATCATCCCCGCGCTCGGCCCGCCCACGTCGCCGACGTTGATCTTCACCTTGAAGGGGAACTTGTATCTGATCTGCATCGTGATGCCCACGATGGGCGTGCCGTCCTCGGCCGCGGCGGTCGGGACGGTCACGGTGGTGCTCTGGTCGGCGCGGTTGACGGTGAAGTTGACCTTCTCGCCGGCCTTGTGCTTGCGGACGGCGGCGGAGACGGTCTCGCGGTCCGCCGCGGGCACCCCGTCGACCGAGACGATCTCGTCGCCGGTCTTGAACTTCCCGTCGGCCGGCAGGCCCTTCTGGATGGAGGCCACGCTCACGACCGAGGTGTAGGGGATCTTCAACTCGGTCAGCGCGGCCGCGGTCGCGTCGTCCTGGGAGTTGGTCATCTCCTGGCTGTTCTGCTGCTCGACCTCTTCGGCCGTGCTCGTCGGCGGGAAGATCGTCTCTTCCGGCACGACCGCGACGGTCGGGTCGACCCAGCCCCTGAGCGCGCTGAACAGGTCGATCCTGTTGCCCGGCCCGCCCTGGTAGGCCACGGTGACGAGGCTGAGCTTGCCGGAGGTGGGGTAGGTCGGGCGCCCCTCGATGCTGATCACCGGCTTGCCCTTGACGTCTCCGATGGTGTTCTCGGTCGGTCCGGGGCTCAGGACGACGTAAGGGACCGGCAGCAGGGCGCCGACGACGCCGAGCATGAGCGTGAGGAAGCCGGCCACCATCAGGGTCAGCGCTCGTCGGGACATAGGAGGAAGCCTATGCCGTGTTACCGGGCAGACAGGTGCACGTACGCGCCGCCATGTTCCGGATCGTACGGCTTGCGCCCGATCTCACTCGCAGGCCCCGACCCATTCGGCCGAGCCGTCCACGAAAAGCTGGTTCTTCCAGATCGGCACCTCGCTCTTGAGGTCGTCGATCAGCCGCCGGGAGGCCGCGAACGCCTCGGCGCGGTGGGGGCAGGCGACCGCCACGATGACCGCGATGTCGCCGAGTTCGAGGTCGCCGACCCGGTGCACCGCGGCCAGCGCGGTCACCGGGAAGTCGGCGGCGACCTTCTCGGCCACCCGGCGCAGCTCGCTCTCGGCGCTGGGGTGCGCCGAGTAGGACAGCCGCGTGACCGGCTTGCCGTGGTCCTGGTCACGCACCGTGCCGATGAAGATCGTCGTGCCGCCCGCGGCGTGGTCGCCGACGGCGGAGTAAACCTCGTCGACGGAGAGCGCGCTGTCGCGAATACCCAGCAACCGGATGACTTCCACACCGCAGAGCCTACCGTCCCGGAAAGCGGCCCCCCAGGCCCAACCGGCGAGCGCCCGACCGGCAGCCCCCGCCGGCAGCGCTCAGCCGGCAAATGCACGACCGGCGGCCCCGACCTGCAGCGCTCGACCGGCGGGCCGGGCGCGCGGCGCCGGACGCCGGACCCGGCCGCGGAGTCCGGGACCGTGCGCGATACCCGTAAACCGGCGGTCCGGGCGTGTCATACCCGGACCGCCCCGGGCCCCGGGCCGTCTCGCCGAATGTAAGGCTTGCGCAACGGGTCACCAATGAAACGAGCCCGTGACGTGTGTCGCAAACCCGTTCGTTGTTCACTTCGGCCGTGAGCACAACCTGCCTGAACACGATCCCCTTCAACCGGACGCATATCTCCGACAATGAGCTCGGCTACCTCGCGGAGGCCGTGCGAGGGGGATCGACGTGCGGAGACGGGCCGTTCACCCGCCGGGCCGCCACGCTCCTGACGGAGATGACCGGGTCGGGCCACGCGCTGCTGACCACCTCCTGCACGCACGCGCTGGAGATGTCGGCGATCCTGCTCGACCTGCGGCCCGGCGACGAGGTGATCATGCCCTCGTTCACCTTCATGTCCACGGCCAACGCCTACGCGCTGCGCGGGGCGGTACCAGTCTTCGTCGACTGCAGGCCCGACACCCTGAACATCGACGAGCGGCTGATCGAGGCCGCGGTCACCGAGCGCACCCGGGCCGTCGTGGTGGTCCACTACGCGGGTGTCGCCTGCGCGATGGAGCCGATCGGCAGGCTCTGCGAGCGGTACGGCCTGGCTCTCGTCGAGGACAACGCCCACGGCCTGGGCGGCTCCTACCGCGGCAGGCCGCTCGGCTCGTTCGGCCGGGTGGCCACGCAGAGCTTCCACGCGACGAAGAACGCGCAGTGCGGGGAGGGCGGGGCCCTGCTCCTGAACGACGCCGACCTGATCGGGCGCGCCGAGATCATCCGGGAGAAGGGCACCGACCGCGGCCGTTTCTTCCGCGGCCAGGTCGACAAGTACCGATGGATCGACATCGGTTCGAGCTATCTGCCCTCCGACATCCTCGCCGCCCAGCTGACCGCCCAGCTGGAATCGTTCGACAAGATCCAGTTCCTGCGCCACGGCGTGTGGCGGGAGTATCACGGGGCACTCGCCGGCTGGGCGGCCGAGAACGGGGTCCGCCGGCCGGCGGTCCCCGACGGCTGCGCCCATCCGGCGCATCTGTACCATCTGCTCCTCCCGGACCTGGACAACCGCCAGGCGTTCATCGGCCATCTCTCGGACCTGGGCGTACAGGCGGCCTTCCACTACCAGCCGCTGCACTCCGCGCCCGCCGGCATGCGGTACGGGCGGGCGGCCCCGGGCGGCTGCCCGGTCACCGAGGAGATCGCCGACCGGCTCGTACGGATACCGCTGTATCCCGACCTGAGCGGGGCGGACGTGGCGCGCGTGATCGACGCCGTCCGGACCTACCGGGTGCGCTGAGATCCCGCCCGCGGCGGGCCGTCAGCGCCTTCTCGCCCGTCCAGGAGCCGGCTGCGGATCAGGTGGACGGTGAGGAAGGTCTGCACGGGCTCGAATCCGTATCTCGCCCACGCCCGCTGCACCCGCGTGTTGTGACCCTGGGTGGAGATGACGACTTCCGTCCCGCCGCCGGCCAGGGTCCGCTCCTCGACGGCCTTCAGCAGGTGGGCGTAGAGGCCGCGCCCCTGGGCCCGGGAGACCACGCCCGCGAGCAGGATCTCCGCGCGGGGTCCCCGCTGAGCCAGTGTGGCCAGGCCGAGGAGGTCTCCCGCGGCCGGCCCCAGCAATGCCAGGCATCCCCCGTCCGCGGCGGACCTCACCGCCCACTCCTGGTAGCCCGCCAGCGCCCGGTCGGCCCCGAACAGGGGGTTGGCCAGGTAGTGGTTCCCGTAGGCGGCGAAGATGTCCGCGACCAGGGCCCGGACCGCGTCCGGGCCGGCCGACCCCGTCGTGCGCAGATCCGGTGACGGCTCCGGCGCGCGGCCCTCTCCGGCGCGCAGCCGCCAGTACACCAGGCAGTCCGCGAACACGGCGGTCCGGCCGAGCGCGGTCAGCTCCGCGGACCAGCCGAGGTGTTCCGCCGGGTACCGCAGTACGATGACGTCCGCGGCGGACCCCCGCACCGCCTGGCGGACCGCCGAGAACGGGACCGCCGTCCCGGCGGGGACGGACAGGCGGTCAACGGAGTATCCGAACCGGGCCGACTCCAGCGGAGACCTCTCCGCCCGTACGGCTCCCGCCTCCATCACCTCACACCACGCCATCAGCTCACCTCGTAGCTCTGGACGTTCCCGGCCCGGCCGCGTCCGCGGTCGCGTCGGACAGCGGGCCGGACCAATTATTCTCATGCGCCGGCCCGGCCGTACACGGCCACGGAATCTTGATCATTAAAGATCGGCAAGTTCTTCGCAATGGCTCGATAAGTGGCGACAACACAGTGCGTGTCGACCGGCCCGTCCGTTGTTCACTGCGACATTGAGTGCAACCGGCCCGTCCGGACGGACTCGCCGCAAAATACCCGAGGAATCCGGCGATGCACCCTTTTGATCGACGCTTGCCTTTCCCTGGAAATACTTCAAGAAAGCGAGGGGGACATGGCGGAAGAAATTGCGATCAATGATCTCGGCCGGCACGCGTCCTCGACGGAGACGGCTGTGCGGAGTTCTGTCGAGCGCGTGCTGACAAGCGGCTGGTACATCCTGGGCAAGGACGGCGAGGCCTTCGAACAGGAATTCGCCCGATACTGCGGGACAGCCCACTGCGTGGGCGTCGCGAACGGGACCGACGCCATCGAGCTCGGCCTGCGCGCCCTCGGCGTCGGCGCGGGCAGCCGCGTGGCCACGGTCGCCAACGCCGGCCTCTACACGACGACGGCCCTGATGGCCCTCGGCGCGGAGCCCGTGTTCGTCGACGTCGACCGCGGCACGAAGCTGATGGACCTCGCCCACCTCGAACAGGTCGTCGACGCGGGCGGCCTCGACGCGGTCGTGGTGACGCACCTGTTCGGGCTCATGCACGACATGGAGGCGGTCCTGGCCGTCACGGCTCGGGCCGGGGTCCCGGTGTTCGAGGACTGCGCGCAGGCCCACGGCGCCCGCCGGGGCGGACGGCGCGCCGGTTCCTGCGGCGCCGCGGCCAGCTTCAGCTTCTACCCGACGAAGAACCTGGGAGCGCTCGGCGACGGCGGCGCCGTGGTCACCGGCGACCCCCGGGTCGCCCAGCGGGTCAGGCTCCTGCGGCAGTACGGGTGGGAGTCGAAGTATCGCGCCAGCATCCGCGGAGGGCGCAACAGCCGCCTCGACGAGATGCAGGCGGCGGTCCTGCGGGCCAAGCTGCCCCTGCTCGACGGCTGGAACAGGCGGCGACGGGACATCGCGACGCGCTACTCGCGGGAGATCGTCCACCCGCGGGTCCAGTGTCCGCCGGTCTACGGCGAGGAGTTCGTCGGCCATCTCTACGTCGTCGTGTGCGAGGACCGGGAGGCGCTCCGTGCCCATCTCGCCGCGTCGTCCATCCTGACCGACGTGCATTATCCCGTTCCGGATTACCGTCAACCCGCCCTGGCCGGTCCCGGAGACCGGACGGGGCTCCCGGTGACAGACGATCTGGCGGCCTCCGTCCTGACGCTCCCCTGCTATCCGGAGCTCTCCGACGAGGAGGTCACGCGAGTGATCTCCTCCATCGCCACCTGGTGACCCCATGTTTTCCGTGATCATCCCTGTCTATCGGAATGCGGAATTCGTGCCACAGCTGATCGCGGAGTTCAGCGACATCAGCGCGGTCGTCGCCGAGCGCCACGGAATGCCCGTGGAGTTCGTCTTCGTGGTCGACGCCAGTCCGGACGACAGCTTCGAGCTCCTCAAGGCGGCCCTGCCGCTGGCGCCGTTCCGTTCGCAGCTGCTCCTGCACACGCGCAACTTCGGATCGTTCGCGGCCATCCGCACGGGCCTGCGGGCCGCCCGGGGCGACTACTTCGCCGTGCTGGCCGCCGACCTCCAGGAGCCTCCCGAGCTTGTGCTCAGATTCCTCGACAGCCTCGTCAACGACGACATGGACATCTCGGTGGGGGTCCGCGAAGGCCGCGAGGACCCGGGGATGTCGCGGCTGTCGGCCAACCTCTTCTGGGCCTTCTACCGCCGCTTCGTCGTGCGCGACATCCCCGCCGGCGGTGTCGACGTCTTCGGCTGCAACCGGCGCGTCCGGGACGAGCTCCTGCGGCTGGAGGAGGCCAACAGCTCCCTCGTGGGCCTGGTGTACTGGCTCGGCTTCCGACGCGGCGAGGTGCCGTACGAGCGGCGCGCCCGGGCGCACGGCAAGAGCACTTGGACGCTCGGCAAGAAGGTCGACTACCTCCTCGACAGCATCTTCGCCTTCACGGACCTGCCCATCCGCATCCTCACGGTCCTGGGGGTGCTCGGCTTCGCCATCGCCGCCTGCCTGGCGGTCTTCGTCGTCATCATGCGCCTGACCGGTGAGATAGCGGCGGCGGGCTACACGACCACGATCCTGGTCATCACCTTCTTCGGCGCGCTCAACACCCTGGGCCTGGGCTTCATCGGGTCCTACGCCTGGCGCAGTTACGAGAACACCAAGAAACGTCCGCTGGCTCTGGTGCACACCGCCCACACCTTCGACGGCGCGCCCGGATCCGTCCCCGTCCTCCTCCACATCGGCAGGCGCGCATGAAACAGGCCCTCATCCATCCGCAGGCCCTCTGCGAGAGCACGGCGATCGGCGCCGGGACCCGGGTCTGGGCGTTCGCGCACGTGCTGCCCGGCGCCCGGATCGGCGCCGAGTGCAACATCTGCGACGGGGTGTTCGTCGAGAACGACGTCGTCCTGGGAGACCGCGTGACCGTCAAGTGCGGGGTCCAGATCTGGGACGGGACCACGATCGAGGACGACGTCTTCGTCGGCCCCAACGCGACGTTCACCAACGACCCGTTCCCGCGCAGCAAGGTCCGTCCCGAGGCGTTCGCGCGCACGGTCATCCGCTCCGGCGCCTCCATCGGGGCCAACAGCACGATCCTGCCCGGGGTGGAGGTGGGGACCGGCGCGATGGTGGGCGCGGGCGCGGTCGTGACGCGCTCCGTCCCGCCGAACGCGGTCGTGGTCGGCAACCCCGCCCGCATCAAGGGCTACGTCACCGACGCCGAGCAGCCCGGCTCCCCGCTCCCGGCCGGCGACACACGGCCGCCGGGCACGGTGGGGCTCGGCGTCGGGGCCGCGAGCCTGCACGAGCTGCGGGTCGCCAAGGACCTGCGCGGCGAGCTGTCGGTCGCCGAGTTCGGGCGTGAGCTTCCGTTCGCTCCCAAGCGGTACTTCCTCGTGTTCAACGTGCCGAGCCGGGAGGTCCGGGGCGAGCACGCCCACCGGCACTGCGACCAGTTCCTGATCTGCGTGCGCGGCTCCTGCGGCGTTCTCCTGGACGACGGCCGCAACCGGCGGGAGGTCACCTTGGACCGCCCCAGCCGCGGCGTCTACATGCCGGCCATGATCTGGGGGACGCAGTACCGCTACTCGCCCGACGCCGTGCTCCTGGTGTTCGCCTCGCACTACTACGACCCGGACGACTACATCCGCTCCTACGACGAGTTCCAGAGAGCCGTCGCCGACGGACCGGTCCGGGCGTGAGCGGTCCGCCGGCCCAGTTCGCCCGTTTCCTCGTGGGCGGCGCCGCCAACACCGCCGCCACCTACGGGCTCTTCGTCGTCCTGTCCTGGTCGATGCCACCGCAGGCCGCCTACTCGGCGGCCTACGTGTCGGGGGTCGTCCTGGCCTACGTCGTCAACACGGTCTTCGTGTTCCGGACCCGCGCTTCGATCAGGTCGGCCGCGCGCTTCCCGGGCGCGTACCTGGTCTCCTACCTCGTCGGCCTGGCCCTCCTGACGCTGTTGACCCGGGCGGGGCTCGACGGCCGGCTCGCGATGCCGGCCGTGATGGCCGTCAACGTCCCGCTCACCTACGTACTGATCCGATACGTCCTCAGGGGCACGGGGCCCGGGGCCCGGCCGCTACCGCGGCCGGGCCTCCGGCGGCTTGCGGGCCTCGACCACGAACCCGCTGGCCGCCACCGCGGCGCTGGGATGCCGCGCGAGCAGGACGTCGAGGAACTTGACCGGCGACAGCAGCCACATCAGGGGGATCAGCCCCCGGTACAGCCGCCTGCTGCCGAAGGAGAGCAGCAGGGCCAGCCATTCCTGGAGCATCCAGAGCATGGCCGAGGTGGGCCCCGCGCCCACCCGCACGCTCAGCACGTCGAAACGGTCGAAGAGGGTTCTCATCCCCGCCTGGGTGTATCGCTGGTAGTCGTACGGCGAGGCGTGGAAGGGCTGCATGAAGGGCACGTAGCACAGCACCCGGCCCCCCGGCCGGAGCACCCGCCACATCTCCTCGACGTGGGCCCGCGGATCCGGCACGTGCTCGAGCACCGCGACGCTGACGATGCCGGCCAGGGCCCCGTCGCCGATCGGCAGCGTCCGCAGGTCGCCCACGATGTCGACGTTGGCGTAGGTCCCCCCGTCCACGCAGAGCACCCTCGGGTCGTAGCGGTTGGTGCCCGACCCGAGATCGGCGACCAGGTCGCGGTCGAGATCGAAGCTCGCCAGGAAGGGGCGGATGAAGCGCCTCAGCAGGACCGGTGAGACGAGCTGGATCGCCAGCGGATACACCGGCCCGAAGCGGCGCTTGACGCTCTCCTTGATCCGGTTGAGCGGGTCGTCCCGCAGCTCGGCGTCTCCGAAGCCCGCGAAACGCAGCTGGTCGCCCACCCGGCGGCCCCCGGCGCCGCAGCGCGCGCACGTGTAGGACCCGTCGAGCGGGACGCGGCAGGAGGGGCAGACCAGTACGGCCGCCGCCCGGTCGACCGGGCGGCCCGTCGCCTCCGCCGTTCTCATCGCGTCCTCTCCTTCAGCGGTCGCCACCAGGCCTGGTTGTCCTGGTACCAGCGCACGACCTGGGCGAGTCCCTCGTCGAAGTCCACCTGCGGCCGGTAGCCGATCGAGCGGATCTTGCCGCTGTCGACGGCGTAGCGCCGGTCGTGGCCGAGCCTGTCCTCGGTGTGCTCGACCATCTCCCAGCCCACGCCGGAGGCAGCCAGCAGCCGTCCGGTCAGCTCCCGGTTGGTCAGCTCGACGCCGCCGCCGATGTTGTAGACCTCGCCGGCCGTCCCCTTGTCCAGCACGAGCTGGATGCCCCGGCAGTGGTCGTCGACGTGCAGCCACTCGCGGACGTTCTCACCGTCGCCGTAGAGGGGCACGGGGAGCCCGTCGATCAGGTTGGTGACGAACAGCGGGACGACCTTCTCGGGGTACTGGTACGGACCGTAGTTGTTGGAGCAGCGGGTCACCCGCACGTCGAGCCCGTAGGTCCGGTGGTAGGCCCTGCACAGCAGGTCGGCCCCCGCCTTGGCCGCGGAGTAGGGGGAGTTGGGCAGCAGCGGCTCCTCCTCGGTCCAGGCGCCCTCGGCGATGGACCCGTACACCTCGTCCGTGGAGACCTGGACGACGGTGCGCACGCCGGCTTCGAGCGCCGCCTGCAGGAGCCGCTGCGTGCCGTACACGTTGGTGACGACGAAGTCCCCCGCACCGGTTATCGACCGGTCGACGTGGGTCTCCGCCGCGAAGTTCACGATGACGTCGTGGCCCGGCACCACCTCGGCGAGCAGCCGGGCGTCGGTGATGTCCCCCCGGACGAAGGTGTAGCGGGGGTGCCCGGCGACCGGGCGCAGGTTCTCCGGGTTGCCGGCGTAGGTGAGCTTGTCCAGCACGGTCACGCGGGCGTCCTCGTAGCCGGGGTGACCGCCGGACAGCAGTGACCGCACGTAGTGCGAGCCGATGAACCCGGCGCCGCCGGGGATCAGGATCCTCATGCCCTCACCTGGATCTTGCTGTGGTCTCCGACCATGAGCTGGTTCATGTTGGGTACTCCCACCGCGCGCGTGACCTCGACGTTCCGGCCGATCAGAGAGTATGTGAGCCCGGAGACCCCGGTGATGACCGAGTCTCCCAGGATGATGCTGTACTCCACCTCGGCGTTCTCCAGGACGCAGCCCTCGCCGATCGAGGTGTAGGGGCCGATGTAGGAGCCGTTGATCTTGGCGTCGGCGCCGATGACCGCCGGGCCCCGGATCACCGAGTTCTCGACGGTGGCCCCCGGCTCGATGGCGACCCGGCCCGTTATCTCGGAGAGCCCGTCCACGCTCCCCCGGACGGCGCGGCCGATCCCCTCCAGGACGATGCGGTTGCACTCCAGCATGTCCTGCAGGCGCCCGGTGTCCTTCCAGTAGCCGCCGACGAAGTGCGAGTGGACGCGGCCGCCGTTGTCGATGAGCCAGGTGATCGCGTCCGTGATCTCCAGTTCGCCGCGCGCCGAGGGCCTGATCGACCGGACCGCCTCGTGGATGGCCGGGGAGAAGGTGTACACGCCGACGATCGCGAGGTCGCTGCGGGGATGCTCCGGCTTCTCCTCCAGCCCGACGATCTCGCCGTCCGGCCCGAGCTCGGCGACTCCGTAGAACTGCGGTTCGGCGACCTTGGTGAGCAGGATCTGGGCGTCGTAGTCGGCCTCGCGGAAGGCGTCCACCAGGTCGGTGATGCCGTCCACCAGGAAGTTGTCCCCCAGATACATCACGAACGGCTCGTCGGCGAGGAACCGGCGGGCGATCAGGACGCAGTGCGCCAGCCCCAAGGGTTCCTCCTGGGGGATGTAGGTCACCTCCAGGCCGAACCTCGATCCGTCGCCCACCGCCTCCCGGATCTCCCGGGCCGTGTCGCCGACGATGATCCCCACGCTGGTGATGCCCGCGTCCCGGATCGCGTCGAGTCCGTAGTAGAGCACCGGCTTGTTGGCGATGGGGACCAGTTGCTTGGCCGATGTATGAGTCAGCGGGCGCAACCTCGTCCCCTTGCCGCCCGCCAGAACGAGTGCCTTCACCGCTCTTTGAGCCTTTCCGCGAAGAACTCATGGCCGCAGCGGCCATCTGTCCGATCGAATTTATGCGGAACCCGGATTAGTAGCCCCATGCCGTCTCCCGCTTTTGCCGAAGAACGGGCGACAAGTTGCCCGGACTATAGCTTTCCGCCATGGCGGAAGGTCCATGTCCGGTGGACCACGTAACTGAGCGGCGGGCTCAGGACTATCACCACGCCCTGCGCCGCCATAATCGGAATACCCGCGAATTCCACTAAAATCGGGACCCCTGCGGCGGAGGTCCCCAGGAAGCTCAGCCCGACCACGTAGAACCGCGCGTAGCCCCGCAGCCACGAGTCTCCGGAGACCCGGAAGACCACCAGGCGGTACCAGGGGTAGACGACGGCCACGGTGGCGCAATGGCTGACCACGACCAGGAAAAGATAGGGCACCGAATCTCCGGCCGCCAGCAATCCCAGGCCAAGGAGAGCGCAATGGACCGCGGCCGTCATGGCGCTTCCCATCAGATATGTGATGCGATGACTCCCGAAAGCCGAGAGCAGGGCTCTCCACCCGAAATGCGAATTATCGCCACCGGCGCTTCGGCTCTCCACTTCAACCATGCGGCGGTGACTCCGGATCGTGGTCGCTGGCAGTACGGCTGGCAATACGGGGATCCTAGTCGGCCGCACGAATAAATCGGGGGATTAATGTCAGTGTCGGTGGTTGTTCCGTGTTATCGCTCGGCGGGGACCCTCCCCCTGCTGATGGCCAGGCTCATCCCGGTCCTGCGGGACCTCTCCGTACCGCACGAGGTGGTCCTCGTCGTCGACGGGAGCCCCGACGACACCTGGGAGGTGGCCTCCGGCCTGGCCCGCGAGTTCGAGGCCGTCCGCGCGATCCGCCTGTCCCGCAACTACGGCCAGCACAACGCGCTGGTCGCCGGCATCAGGGACGCCAGGTTCGACGTGGTCGTCACGATGGACGACGACCTGCAGCACCCGCCCGAGCAGATCCCGCTGCTGCTGGCCACCCTGGAGGGCGACCGCCTCGACCTGGTGTACGGCATCGCGCACGAGGAGGAGCACGGGGCCGTCCGCAGCCTCGCCTCGCGATCGGTGAAGGCGTGCATGGCCGGCGCCCTGGGGGTCCGCGGCGCCCGGGCGCTCAGCGCCTTCCGCGCCTTCCGGACCCGCCTGCGGGACGGCTTCGAGGGGCTGTCCGGACCGCACTTCTCCGTCGACGTGGCCCTTTCCTGGGCCACCACGCAGGTGGGCTCGGTGCATGTGCACATGAGCGAACGCCGTCACGGGCGGTCCAACTACACCCCGCGCCTGCTGGTCCGGCACGCGGCCAACATGTTCCTCGGCTACAGCACGGCCCCCCTCAGGGCGGCGAGTTACCTGGGTTTCCTGGCCGGGGTCCTCGGGCTGCTGCTGGGCGCGTCCGTCCTGTGGCGCTTCGTCACGGGCGGCACCACGGTGGCCGGCTTCACCACGATCGCCTCGATGGTGGCGCTCTTCTCGTCCGCGCAGCTGATCGCCATCGGGGTGCTCGGGGAGTACATCGGCCGCATTCACGGCAGCGGGATGGGGCGGCCGGCCTACGTGGTCAGGGAGCGCGCCGGATCGTCCGGCGGGCCCGGCGCCGCCCGTCCGGCGGCCGCCCCGGCACGCGCCGTCTCCGGCTCCGGCTCCGGCTCCGGCCCGGATGAGCGGTGAACCGGCCTCCGGCGGTCACGTGACATCCTCCGGCAGCTCGTACACGGCGTAGTCGCCGGTGCGGAAGCGCAGGTCGGCGAAGTCCCCGATCCGGGAGGCCGGGCTGACATACCGCTCGTCGGTGAACAGCCAGCGCACGCCGTAGCGCGCGCGCAGCAGCCGGACAGCGTCCGCCGAGGGCGAGTCGAAGACCTCGTCGTTCGCCCGGATCCGCTCCTCGTCCCAGAACGGGAGGATCTCCGCCTGCTGACCGGGGCGCCAGCGGCTCATGTTGGTGGCGGTGTAGGCCCATCCCTCGACCAGCACGCGCCGCTCCGTCAGGGCCGCCGCCCAGAATCCGCGGCTGTCGCATGGATTGTCCGTTCCCCCCAGGCAGCGGACGTTCGTGGCCACCAGGTCGCCGGCGCCCGAGTGGTCGCGCAGCCACCGCCCGGCGGCCAACGCGCCGTCGGAGACGGCCGGGGCCGCCGCGGCGGGTTCCACTTCGGGGGCGCCGCCCGCCGGGGTGTGGAGGGCCGCCGACAGCACGCGCGTGCACCAGGCCGCGGGGAAGCCTGCGGCCGCGATCATGGAGAGCGCCAGGGCGCCGGCGACGACGCGCCGCCGGTGGAGCGCGGCGAGGGCGCCCACCGCCAGGAGTGCGGTGACCGCCAGGACGAGGTAGGGCAGGTAGAGGACGGCGTCGGAGCGGCCCGCTCCCAGCGGGACCTTGACGCCGCAGAGCTCGCGGATCAGGCAGGCGCCCGCCACACCCGCGGCGCCCGTGTACGCGAGCGCGCGCGGTGACAGCCGGGCCCGCCGTACGGCGACGGAGAGCCCGTAGGCCGCGACGATCACCAGGTAGGGGTAGGACGCGTCGAAGAAGTAGATCTGGCCCATGTGCGGGTGCCCGAGGAAGAGGACCGCGCCGACGCCCACCGTGCCCATGCCGAGCATCAGGACCACCGCCGGCCGCATGAGCAGCCGGGGCCGGCTGAGCAGCCCGAGGATCCCGCACCACTCTATGGCCCAGCTCAGCACGTAGAGCAGCGCGATGCCCAGCACCGAGACGAGCGACGGCTCGGCGTGCTCCCCCAGTCCGGTCAGTCCTCCCCAGATTTTCCGGAAAAGGGAGAGGTCATCGATGACCATCCCCTGGTTCGCCTGCCTGAACAGCACGGTCTGGGCGCAGAGGAAGCAGGCCGCGGTGAGTCCCAGCGCAGCGAGCGTGGGCCAGGGCGGCCGCCGGCGCCTGACCAGCTCGACCACTGCGACCGTCCCGAGTCCGGCGATCAGCAGGGGCAGGTAGGTGGCCTTGGCGCCCGTCACCGCGACGAGGAAGATCCCCAGCAGGAGCCAGCAGCCGACGCTCGACCGCCGGCGCTCGAGCAGGTCGACCAGGAGCAGGATGACCGGCGCGGCCAGGAGGGTCCCGAAGGTCTGGGTGGGGCTCAGCCACGAGATGGCGGCCCGCCAGGTGAAGATCCCGACGTTGATGCCCTGGTAGAGGTTGGGGGCGGCGATGAAGACGGTCCCCAGCAGCGCCAGCAGGGCCACCCCCCAGGAGCCCGTCAACCGCCGGGCGATCGTCGTGAGGATGACGGCCAGGGCCGCCAGCATGGGGAGCATGCCCAGCCGGAACAGCAGCACGAGCGGCTCCACGCCGGTGACCCAGCTCGCCGCGGCCAGGTGGGCGTAGACGAACCAGTGGTAGAGCAGCGGCTCGCCGGAGACCA
>NZ_JBSFPS010000194.1:0-19694 GCF_053588315.1 Streptosporangium sp. NPDC003464
GGATCGCGAAACTGGTCGACGGGGACAGCCTGGTCAGCCAGGCGGTCGTGGGGACGCCGGCGTTCATGGCCCCCGAGCAGGTGCGCGGGGAGGCCCGCCCACGTGCGCGAGCTGTTCTCCGAGCGCCACACGCCGCCGGCCCACCGGCAGGCGCGGCCCCAGGACCCCGACGGCACCGGCCAGGACGACGGGACGATCGAGCCCGCCCCCGGCGAGGCGCCCGCCACGCCGAGCACGTCCTTTCACTTCTGCGACGTGCGCGCGGCATGGCGCCGCCAGGTCCGGCAGCTGGGCGTCGATCCGGCCCGTCTGGTCACCCAGTGCCTCAACACCGCCCTCCGGCCGCCGCGCCGCCCCGGCACGGCACAGATCACCCGGTGGGTGGTACGGCCCGAGCGGGGCGTCACCGCGCACCACGACGAGGCCGCCCGGGTCAACGTCCTGCGCGAGGTGCTGCAGGCCATGCCGGACGGCGTCGCCGACCTGCCCGACGCCGAGCGCCTCACCGACGAGGTCCTCACCCATCTGCGCGCCGTACCGGTGCCGGCCGACCGGCCCTCCATCCTCAGCAACAGCCAGTGTTACCTCATCCCTCCCCACCGCACATCTCACTGACGGCAGGCGGTCCCAGCCCGCGCGGCCCGTCCCGGGACGTCACCGCCCCGCTCCATCGCCGGCCTCCGGCGGTGGGGCGTACGGCAGGCCCGCCGGTGGCCCGGCCGTCCTCCCGGACGGGCGACGCCACGGCCGACGATCATTCGGCTATCGTCCACCAATGCGACGGACGCGATACCAGCAGCGGCTCTACACCGGCCCGGCCGACCTGCGCTCGATGCAGTCACTGACCCAGCGGCTGTGGTCGCCGGCCAGCCGGTGGCATGCCGGCGAACTCGCCTGGCTCCGCCTCCAGCACATCGGCCGGGAGCCGGAGTGGCGGACATCCCTGTGGCAGGCCGGGCCGGAGGTCGTCGCCTGGGCATGGGCCCGCCCACCCGGCCGCCTCGACCTGCATCTCGACCCCGCGCACCCGGAGCTGGCGGGCGAGATCCTGCGCTGGTTCGACGGCACGCCTCACGACGGAGAGCGCACGGTCACGCTCCTGGACGCCGAGACGGCCCTCATCGACACCCTGCGCGAGCACGGATACCGGGAACGGGCCGCGGGGCCGTTCTTCATCCACCTCCGCCGGAGCCTCGACGACCTTCCGCGGCCCCGGGTCCCGGACGGATACACGCTGCGCCCGGTGCGCGGCGAGGACGACGCCGAGGCCCGTGCCGCCGTTCATCGGGCCGCGTTCTCACTGCCGGGCCTGCCCCCCTCCAGAGTCACCGCCGACAGCTACCTCCAGGTCATGCGCGCCTGGCCCTACCGCACGGAGCTGGACTGGCTCGTCGAAGCACCGGACGGCACGCCCGCGGCCTTCTGCCTCGTCTGGCTGGACGGGCACAACCACTGCGCCGTCCTGGAGCCGGTCGGGACCGCTCCGGAACACCGCCGTCTCGGCCTGGCCGGCGCAGCGACACTCGCCGCCCTGCACGCCGCCCGGCGGCTCGGAGCCGGATCCGCACGCGTCTGCGCCCGCGGCGACGATGACTACCCCTCAGCCCGGGCGACCTACCAGGCCCTGGGGTTCCGCCCCTACGCCCGCAACGTCTCCTTCGTGCGCGACCACTGAGGCCCGGCGGCCCGGCTCACCGGCCGCAGGCCCCACAGGGCAGACGGGTACGGCGCGCGTAGGCCAGCGTCGCGACGGCCATCCCGGCGCCCCAGATCAGATAGCCCGGCACAGCGGCCCAGAAGAAGATTTCGGGCAGGTCCAGCCCGCCTTCCGGCGGGAACGGGGCGCGGCCGTTCAGCCGCTCGAAAACCATGGTCAGGAACATCAGCCCGAAATACACCACGAGCCCGCCCGACACCCCGACGGCCGGCCACAGCACCAGCCGGCGCGGGACCGGCCGGCCGGCCAGACCCGGCACCCAGCGCGGCCAGACCCGCCCCCAGCCGTGCACCAGCGCCGGCGGCAGCAGCAGGCCGCCGAGGAGGAACCCGATCTCGAACAGCACCATCGAGACGCCACCGGCGAACGGGGACTCGTCGAACCCGACGCAGACCTGCGCGATGATCCTGACCAGGCACCCGGCGACCGCGGCGTAGGCGGCCCAGAACGCCCAGCCCGGGGTGCGGTCCAGCCGGCCCGCCGACGTCTCGGTACTCCCGCACTTGGCGCAGCCCGGGCGGGTCCCGCGCCGGTAGGTCCGCGCCGCCCGCCCGAGCAGGATCCCCGAGCCGACGCACGCCGCCCTGCTCAGCGCGCCCAGCGGGTAGAACCCCACCCCGAGCCCCGGCAGGATCCCGCCGACCACGTCGAGGAGGAGCAGCGCCCCCGCCGCGACGAGCGCGGTGCTCACCGCCCCCGCCCCCACCAGCAGCGACCGCCGGGGCAGCCCGCTCAGCCGGGCCGTCATCATGACCGTCAGGGCCAGCGCGGCCAGCGCGCACAGGACGACGGCCCACCATCCGGTGAAGACCACGAGGTCGGGACCGACCGGGGACAGATGCTCCGGCATGTGGCCGGACTGCCAGTGGACCCGGAGGGCGCCGTAGAGGACCACCAGGCCCAGGGCAGCCCCCGTCAGCCCGTCCGCCCGCGCGGGCGCACCCGGCGCGGGCCCGCCGGGTGCCGACGGCCGTCCACGCACTGTTCGACTCAACATGATCACAATCCTGCGGCGGCCGTACGGCGGGCGCCTCCCCACCCGGAGGGACGTCCTTCCCCCACGCGGGGGAGATCATCGCCCCGGCGGCCGGGCGGGGATCCTCCGGGCTACCGCCCGTCGGCGCCGACCTCGGGAGCGGCCCCGGCCCGGTCCCTGGCCGCCTCGATCCCGTCCAGGATGACGGTGAGCCCGATCCGGAAGGTCTCCTTCGCCTCGCGCTCCAGGTAGGGGACGCTCTCGTCCCTGTTCTCGTCCTCGTCGTCCCGCCGGCGCGCCCACGCGCTCTCGAAGGCGGCCACCATCGGGAACCGCCCGGCGAAGTCGGGGGCGACCTCCTGAAGCAGGGCCGCCCGGGCGAACCACCAGTCCTCGTCCGACACCCCGGTCGCCGCCGGGGCCTGCCGCGCCTCCGCGATCGTCTGCGCCGCACCGCGCACGAAGTGGAACAGCGTCCCGACGACGCGCCGCACGGTCCCGGCCTCCAGCCCGGCCCCGTGGAGGATCCGCAGCACCGTCTCCAGCATGACGTACTCGTTGGGCCCCAGCACCGGCCGCGCCTGCGACACCTGCAGCACCCACGGGTGCCGCAGGTAGAACGCCCAGACGTCGTCCGCCCACGCCGTCACGGCCGCCCGCCAGCCGGCCGCCCGCCCGTAGTCGGCGGGCAGCTCGGCGAGGACCCGGTCGTACATCAGGTCGACCAGCTCACTCTTGCTGGGGACGTAGGTGTAGAGGGCCATGGCCGTACGCCCGAGCCGCTCCCCCACCGCGCGCATGGACAGCGCGGCCATCCCCTGCTCGTCCGCGACGGCGATCGCCGCGTCCACGATCACGTCCACGCTCAGCCCCGGCTTGGGCCCGGGAGCGGTCCGCGCCCCCTCGGGCCTGGCGACACGCCACAGCAGGGCCATCGAACGGCGCGCGTCGCCCTGGCCGGCGAAGACGACCAACTCGCAGCTCCTTACGGCCTGGACCGGCTCTCCCCAGCCATCTCCTTATGCCCTAAAGATATCAGGGAGGACGGGCCCGCCACCGGGTCACCGGCCAGGGCGGCGCCGATCATGCCGCGCCCCGGACCCGCGGCGCCGGCAGGCGGGAGCCGTACCGCGGGGTGGAGGGTCAGACCTCATCGACCGTCCCGCACTCGCCTTCCTTGAGCGGGGCCGCCTTGTCGTCGTAGGCGTCGTCCACCGGGCCGCCCCCGCCGCCCTCGCCCGTGTAGTCAGGCCGCAGGAACCCGTCGGGAGATTCGCACTCCGTCCCCGCCGACCAGAATTCGACGCTCTCGCCGTCCCAGTTGCGCAGCCGGGCGCCCGGCTCATCCCGCCAGAACTCGTGCCGAGCCTTGACGTAGACCATCACCCGGACGATGGGGCCGCTCTTGGCCGCCGGGCGGAGCGCGTAGACGAACCGGGCCTCGTAGTTCACCCGGAGCTGGGGCCCGCCGTCCTCGTCGACGGCCGACTCGGCGGCCATCTTCCCTTGCACCTTGACCACGTCACCGACCAACTCGGCCGAGCCAGGGGCGAAACTGGTCACCCAGCTGCGGGTGTTCTTCTTCTGGTCCTTGTGGTCCAGGTCGCGCAGGAAGAACTTTCGCTGCTCGGCGTCGAGCAGTTCGGCGAAGGCCTCCGGCTTCCCGCCGAGCAGAGTCCGCCTGTCGAGGTGGGCGGCCCCCAACATCCGCCTGCTGGTCAGAAAGGCCGAGCGGACGTCCTTGGCGGAGAAGTTCTTCACCGGCCTGGCCTCGGGGACGACGATGCCGCCGATCCCCTCGGCGAATTTCTCCGCGGGCGACCCCCGGAACGGCTGGCTCGCGGTGATCACCGCCTGGTCGGCGGCCAGCTCCCCGAGCACCCCGCACCCCGTCAGCGTCGCCGCCAGACATCCCGCCAACACCATCCGCGCCACCCCGTGATTCTTCATGGAAGGATGATATTTATTGATCTACCTCGGCTTTACTCATTTCATGACACCTAAGATCATGATCTGATAAATCATCGCCACGACCACGTGAAGCGGATCACGCGGCGTCCGCCGGCCACCGGTAGCGCACTCCGGTGAGCCTCTCCGAGATCTCCCACAGGCGGCGCGCGGTGGCGGTGTCGTGGACGGCCCGGTGCCCGTGGCGGGTCACGGGGTCACCGCGCAGCTCCAGGAACCCGTCGGGGGCGACGTAGCAGCCGCCCGGCAGATCGGGGACCGTCGCGGCGTACAGGGAGGTTCTGGCACCCTCGGGGGTGGGCCGGAACAGGGAACGCACGAGCAGCGGCACGAGGGTCCGATACAGCCTGCCCCGGCCGGTGTTAGCACCTCCGGTGAGCACGTTGGTGCGGGTGAGGCCGGGCGCGACGGCCATGCTGCGCAGTGCCGGGCCCGCCGCCGCGGCCCGGCGCTGCAGCTCGACGGCGAAGTAGAGGTTGGCCCGCTTGGACTGCACGTAGGCGAAGATCGCGCTGTAGCCGCGCTCGGCGTTGAGGTTGGCCAGGTCGAAGCGGGCGAAGCGCTGGCCCTCGCTGCTGACGGTGACCACCCGGGGAGCCCGCGCGGCGAGCAGGTGGGGCAGCAGCAGGCCGGTGAGCGCGAACGTGCCCAGATGGTTGACGCCGAAGTGCGACTCGAACCCGTCGGCCGTCCGGGCGAAGGGCACCATCGCGACGCCGGCGTTGTTGACCAGCAGGTCGAGCCGGTCATGGTCCCACGCGGCGGCGAACTCACGGACCGACTCCAGGCTGCCCAGGTCGAGACGGCGCAGCTCGGCCCGCGCGCCCGGCACCTCGTCCCGGAGGCGGTCGAGCGCGAGCCGCCCGCGTCCGGGGTCACGGCAGGCCAGCACCACGTGGGCGCCACGGCGAGCCAGCTCGCGGGCGGTGACGTGACCGATGCCGCTGTTGGCGCCGGTCACCACGGCCAGGCGGCCGGACTGGTCGGGGATGGAGCCGAAGGTCCACACCGGGGAGGCGCCGTGCCCGTGCCGCGCGGCGCGGGATGCCGTCGTCATGCCCGGTCCTCCCCCGAGCTTGCGGGTCCGGCGGCGAACGCGCCGGTGAGGGTGGTCTGCATGGCTGTCTCCTTCCGTGGGCGGATGCCGGGCCGGCGCGGCGGGCGCCTTCTCGCGGACGACGCCGCGCTGGCCGTACCCGCGGCAGGGCCGCCCGTTATCGCAACTCCTTGTTGCGATGGGCCGAGCCTGCCACAGGCCGCCCTCCATCGCAACTAATAGTTGCGATAGGCCGGCGCGCGGCACGCCGCCGCCACCGACGCGCCACCCGGCGGGCATCGGGAGAATCGGCACCGCAGCTCACCGGCCGCCGCATCGGGTGGTGAGACCCGGGACCTTGGTCCCTACCGGCGCTCCCGCGGGAGCGCTAGCGTTCAGGACATGATTCGCGTTTTCCTCGTCGATGATCATGAGGTGGTGCGCCGGGGCGTGGCCGCCCTGCTGGAGTCCGAGGGCGACATTGAGGTGATCGGCGAGGCCGGCACCGCGGAGTCGGCCATGGCCCGCATCCCCGCCCTGCGGCCGGACGTCGCGGTCCTGGACGTGCGCCTGCCCGACGGCAGCGGGGTGGACGTCTGCCGCGAGGTCCGCTCCACGACACCGGAGCTGGCCTGCCTGATGCTGACCTCCTTCGCCGACGACGAGGCCCTGTTCAACGCGGTGATGGCGGGCGCGTCGGGTTATGTGCTCAAGCAGATCCACGGCTCGGACCTGGTCGGCGCCGTACGGACGGTGGCGGCCGGCCAGTCGCTGCTGGACCCCCAGACCACCGCCGCCATGCTGGCGCGGCTGCGCGAGCAGGCCACCCGCAAGGACCCGCTGCAGGCGCTGTCGGAGCAGGAGCGCCACATCCTGGAGCTGATCGGCGAGGGCCTGACCAACCGGCAGATCGGCGAGCGACTCTACCTGGCCGAGAAGACAGTCAAGAACTACGTCTCCAACCTGCTGTCCAAGCTCAGCATGGAGCGCCGCACCCAGGCCGCGGCCCTGGCCGCACGGCTGAAGGCCGACCGCTGGAGATGAGGCCGGGCGGCCGGACCGCGCGCGTGGAGGGCGTGACACCGGAGCGGCCGGACGGCGCGCATGGACGCGGTGGCACCGGAGCCCCTCGGACGGATGCTTGATCCGTCGTAAAAAGGGCACGCGGCTATGAGCTGGAACTCCGCGACCGGGAAGGACCACGGGCATGGCCGAACGGCAGAGAGTCGTCGTCGTAGGAGGGGGGTTCGCGGGCTTCACCGCGGCGCGGACCCTCTCCCGGATCGCCCGGGGGGCGGTCGAGATCGTCCTGATCAACCCGACCGACTACTTCCTCTACCTGCCGCTGCTGCCCGAGGTGGCGGCCGGGATCCTCGACCCGCGCAAGGTCGCGATCCCACTGTCCGGCAGCTGCCCCGGAGTGCGGCACCTGCTCGCCACGGTGGACTCCGTGGACGTGCGGAGCCGGCGGCTGAGGTGCACCGATCCCGAGGGCAGGCCCCGCGACCTCGGCTACGACCGCCTGATACTCGCGGTCGGCAGCGTCAACAAGCTCCTGCCCGTCCCCGGGGTGGCCGAGCACGCGCACGGCTTCCGCAGCATCGCCGAGGCCCTCTACCTGCGCGACCATCTCATCCGCCAGATCGAGCTCGCCGACGCCACCGGCGACCCCAAGGAACGGCAGGCGCGCTGCACCTTCGTCGTCGTGGGGGCCGGATACACCGGCACCGAGGTGGCCGCGCAGGGGCAGTTGCTGACCCTCGACGCGCGCAAGCGCCGGCCGGGCCTGCGCGAGCAGCCCGTCCGCTGGATCCTCGCCGACCTGGCCCCGCGCATCCTGCCCGAGCTGGACGAGCGCCTGTCACAGGCCGCGCACCACACCCTGGCCGAGCGCGGGGTGGAGGTCCGCACCGGCACCAGCGTGGCCGAGGCGACCTCGGAGGGGGTCATGCTCTCCGACGGGGAGTCCGTGCCGACCCGCTCGCTGATCTGGTGCGTGGGCGTACGGCCCGACCCCCTCGTGCAGTCGCTGGGGCTGGCCACCGAGAAGGGGCGGCTGCTGGTGGACGAGTATCTCAACGTCCCCGGCCACCCGGAGATCTTCGCCTGCGGGGACGCGGCCGCCGTGCCGGACCTGACCAGGCCGGGTGAATACACCCCGATGACCGCCCAGCACGCCAGCCGTCAGGGCAAACGCGCCGCGCACAACGTCGCCGCCTCCTACGGCCGCGCGGAGCGCCTGCCGTACGAGCACCACGACCTGGGGTTCGTCGTCGATCTGGGCGGGGCCAAGGCCGCGGCGAACCCGCTGGGCGTGCCGCTGTCCGGCCTCCCGGCCAAGGCGGTCACCCGGGGATACCACCTGCTGGCCGTGCCCGGCGGCCGGGCGCGCATCGCCGGGAACTGGCTGCTGGACGCGCTGCTGCCGCGCCAGACGGTCCACCTCGACCTGGTCCACGGCCAGGAGGTGCCCCTCGCCAGCACCTCCCCCGGGACCAGCCCCTCCCCCGGCACCGGCGCCTCCCCCGGGGACGGCGCCCCGGTCGAGGCGGGCGCCCCGGCCGAGGCGGGCCCCGCTCCGGGCGGCCCGGCCGCCTGAACGGCCGGCGGGGAGCACCGGGCGCGGGTCAGACGATGCCGCCGTTGGCCCGGATGACCTGGCCGTTGACCCAGCGGCCGGGGCCCGCGAGGAAGGCGACGACCTCGGCGATGTCATCGGGGGTGCCCAGGCGCTCCAGCGGCGGCTGGGCCGCCATCCTGGCGATGGTCTCCTCGTCCTTGCCGTCCAGAAAGAGCGCGGTGGCGGTGGGCCCCGGGGCGACGGCGTTGACGGTGACGTCACGGCCGCGCAGCTCGCGGGCGAGGACCAGGGTCACCGCCTCGACCGCGCCCTTGGTCGCCGCGTAGGCCGCGTATCCGGGCAGGGCCAGGCCGAGCACCGACGAGGAGAAGTTGATGATCGCCCCGCCCCCGCGCACCCGGCGGGCGGCCTGCTGGTCGACGACGAAGGTGCCGCGGATGTTGGTGCGGTGCATCCGGTCCAGGTCGTCGAGGTCCAGCTCGGCCACCGGGGACAGGCGCATCACCCCGGCGGCGTGCACGACGACGTCGACGCCGCCGAAGGTCTCCTCGGCCGCGTCGAACAGCGTGGCCACCGCGGCCTCGTCGGCGACGTCGGCGCGGACCGCCATCGCCCGGCCCCCGGCCCCGGTGACGGCGGTGACCACGGCCTCGGCCTCGGCCTGGTTGCCGACATAGTTCACCACGACGGCGAACCCGTCGGCGGCCAGGCGTTCGGCCACCTGACGGCCGATGCCGCGCGAGCCTCCGGTGACGACCGCGACGCGGGTTGCTGGAGTGTTCATGATCATCCCCCTGGAAAATCTGTATACACTATGTACATATATAGTATTATGAACACAGTGTCCATATATTCACCGGAGGTGAGCGTGACCGAGTCCGCCCAGCCGGTCCGCCGGGGGCGTGGACGGCGCCCGGCCGACGAGGTGCGACGGGAGATCCTGCGGGCGGCCGGTGAGCTCCTGCTCGCGGAGGGGATGGCCGGTTTCACCATCGAGAAGGTCGCCGCCCTCGCGGGCGCGAGCCGGGTGACGCTCCACAAGTGGTGGCCGTCCAGGGGTGCGCTGGCACTCGACGGCTACTTCAGCGTGGTCGGCCCCACCCTGGCCTTCCCCGACACCGGCGACATCGCCGCCGACCTCACCGGGCAGGTGCGGACGTTCGTCCGCCTGATGCGCGACACTCGGGCGGGACGTGTCATGCCCGAGCTCATCGGCCAGGCCCAGACCGACCCCGAACTGTCGGCCCTCTACCGCGAGCGTTACTCGGCCCCACGCCGGGAGCTGGCCGTCGAGGCCCTGGAGCGGGCCAAGCAGCGGGGTCAGATACGGGCCGACGTCGACCCCGAGGTGGTCGTCGACCAGCTCTGGGGCGCCTGTTACCACCGCCTGCTCATCCCCGACCAGCCGCTGACCGAGGAGTTCGCCGAGGCGCTCGTCGCCAACCTGCTCACCGGGATCAGCCGCCCCTGAGCCCCGCTCCCGGGTCACCGGCCACCTCCGCGCGCGGCGGCCGGGCGCTCAGCCGGTGAGCCCCCGTGTCTGCTGCTCCCTGAAGGCGCTGGGCGCCGATCCGACGCGCCGGGTGAACAGGCGCGTGAAGTACGCCGGATCGTCGTAGCCGACGCGCCGCGCGACGGAGGCGACGCCGAGGTCGGTGCCGGCGAGCAGGTCCTTGGCCCGGGTCAGCCTGATCGACAGGATGTAGTCCTTCGGGCTGCAGCCGGCGCTCCTGCGGACGGAGTCGCGCAGCTCCGCGACGGTCATGCCCATCCGCCGCGCGTGCTCGGGGATGGTCAGCGGCAGGCAGGCGTCCCTGGCCAGGTTGTCCAGCACCGGGTGGCCGTTCGGGTCCTGGTCGGCCCGGCCGCGGCGGAGAGTGACGAGCAGTTCGTGCACGCCCGCCGAGGTCTCGACCTCCAGGTGCGGGCCGCCCTGCCGGCAGACGGTCGCCATCTTCCTGATCAGGTGCTGTACGGCCTCGGCCGAGGAGAGCGGGACGACGGGCTCCTGCCTGTCGATGAAGCCCAGCTCCTGGTAGGCGGCCGCGGCGGATCCGGTGAAGTCCACGAAACACTCCGACCAGCCCGGTTCGTACGGGCCGTAGTGGTGGACGACCCCCGGATACAGCCACAGCAGGACGGGGGCCCGCACGTCGACGGGAGGCCGCCCGTCCGAGGAGAACCAGCCCTCACCGGAGGTGATGACCACGGCGACATAGTGGTCAAGGGTGCGCGGGCCGACGGCCGGCAGCCGGCCCTGCTGCATGCCGACGCCCAGGCAGGTCAGGCCCAGCCGCTGGTGAGCGGGGTTGGGCGTCAGATAACGCCACCAGTGATCCCAGTGCTCCTGCCCCTCGATCCACTCGATCGGTCCAACAGGCCGCCGCGAATTGTCCATGGCCTCCCCCGCCTGCGGTCGGCAGGCTTGCTGTGCTGACCTGGGGATCGTAGTAGTTCAGGATGACGATCCCATCACAGGATGAAAGGGACCGGTTGATGCGTGAATTTTCGGCGGCGGACGGGGAGTTCCGCCTGGATGGTGCGCCTTTCAGGCTCCTGTCAGGGGCCATGCACTATTTCCGCGTGCATCCGGGCCAGTGGGATCACCGGCTGGCGATGCTGCGCGCGATGGGCCTGAACACGGTGGAGACCTATGTCCCGTGGAACCTTCACGAGCCACGGCCGGGTGACTTCAGGCGACTGGAGGAGCTCACGGACTTCCTGGAGGCGGCGGCCCGCCACGACCTGCTCGCGATCGTCCGCCCCGGTCCCTACATCTGCGCGGAGTGGGAGAACGGCGGTCTCCCCTCCTGGCTGACCCATACCCTCGGCAGGCGTGTCCGCACGGGCGACGCCGCCTATCTGGAACGGGTGGACCACTGGTTCGACCAGCTCATCCCCAGGATCGCCGAGCATCAGATCACCCAGGGCGGTAACGTGATCATGGTGCAGGTGGAGAACGAGTACGGCTCCTACGGATCCGACTCGGGCTACCTGCTCCACCTCGTGGACCTCCTGCGCGACTCGGGGATCGAGGTCCCCCTGTTCACCTCCGACGGGCCGGAGGACCACATGCTGACCGGCGGCGCCGTCCCCGGCATCCTGGCGACCGCCAACTTCGGCTCCGAGCCGGAGGCCGCCTTCGCCACCCTCCGCCGTCACCGCCCGCACGACCCGGCCACCTGCATGGAGCTGTGGCTCGGCTGGTTCGACCACTGGGGCAGCGAGCACGTCACCCGCGCCGCGGCCGACGCCGCCGACGTGCTGGAGCGCCTCCTCAAGGAGGGCGGCTCGGTCAACATCTACATGGCTCACGGCGGCACCAACTTCGGCACCTGGGCCGGGGCCAACCATGAGGGGACCTACCGGCCCACCGTCACCTCCTACGACTACGACGCGCCGATCTCCGAGGACGGCAGGCCCACCGAGAAGTACTGGCGGTTCCGGGAGATCCTCAGCCGCTACAACAGCGCGCCGGAGCCCCCGCCGGCCCCGCCCGTCCTGCCCCCGTCCCGCGTCAGGATGACCGGTTCGGCCGCCCTCGCCGACGCCTTCCCCACGGAGTCGGTGACGGCTCCGGTGCCGCCGACCTTCGAGGAGCTCGGTCTCGTCCACGGCCTGGTCCGCTACCGCGTCGACGTGCCCGGACCGCGGCAGCCGTACCCCCTGACCGTGGACGGGCTGCACGACCGTGCCCACGTGTACGTGGACGGCGTCCGCGTGGCGACCCTGTCGCGGGACGGCGGCGAGTCGGTGGACGTCGCCGGCCCGGCCCGGGTCGAACTGCTGGTGGAATCGCTCGGCCGGGTCAACTACGGCACCCGGCTCGGGGAGTGCAAGGGCATCGTGGGCGGCATCCTGCACGAGCGGCAGTACCTGCACGGCGTGACCGCCCAGGCCCTGTCGCTGGAGGAACTCCCCCCGGTCCCGTTCCGGGAGGGCACGGGCAGCCCCGTGCCGGCCTTCTTCCGCGGCTCGCTGGAGGTGGAGGAGCCCGCCGACGCCTTCCTCGCCCTGCCCGGGTGGGAGCACGGCTATGTGTGGGTCAACGGCTTCGGCCTGGGCCGATACTGGTCGCGGGGCCCGCAGCGGACCCTGTACCTGCCCGGCCCCGTGCTGCGGCCGGGCGCCAACGAGATCGTGGTCCTCGAACTCGACGCCGTGGGCGAGCCGGTCGTCGAGATCCGCGCCTCGCCCGACCTCGGCCGGCCGGAGCGCCCCTGACGATTCCACCCGGCGGAGCCGGAGCGTCAAGGACGCGATGACGGCGCCCGCGGGACAGCGGCCGGCGAGCCCGCCGGGCCGGGCAGCCACCGCCCGCCACCGCCCGAGCTCGCCGGAACACCGCTCGACCGGGTTGCGCCCCCTGCCGACGGCCGCGTCGAGAGCGGAGGGGCGGCCCCGCCGCGCCGAGGTCCGGCGGCAGGGCGGATGATGAGACTTCCGCCCTGCCGGTGCGGCGAGACGAAGGAGCGAGCGTGATTCGAGTACTCCTGGCGGAGGACATGGAACTCATCCGCGGGGCCCTCGTCGCGCTGTTGGGGTTGGAGGGCGACCTGACGGTCGTGGCGGAGGTCGCGTCGGGGAGAGCGGCGGTGGCGGCGGCCCTGGAGCACCGGCCGGACGTGGCGGTGCTCGATGTGCACATGCCAGGCGAGATGGACGGGCTCGCCGCGGCCGGTGTGCTGGCGGAGCGGCTTCCCGAGTGCCGAGTGGTGATCCTCACGTCGCTGGGGCGTCCGGAGACGTTGCGCAAGGCGCTGGCGTCCGAGGTCAGCGGGTTCATGCTCAAGGACGCGCCGCCCGCGCAACTGGCGGAGGCGATCCGGCGGGTGGCCGCGGGAGAGCGCGTGCTCGACCCGGATCTGGCCGCGCAGGCGATCATGGGCAGGCCGAACCCGCTGAGCGTCCGGGAGGTCGAGGTGCTGCGGATGGCGGCCGGCGGCCTGGAGCCGGCCGCCATCGCCTCGACGTTGTTCCTGTCCAAAGGGACGGTACGTAACTACCTGGGGGCGATCGTCACCAAGCTAGACGCGCGCAACCGTCTCGACGCCGTCCGGATCGCGACCGAGGCCGGTTGGCTGTAGGACGAGGAGCTCATACCCTTCGGGGACGCGGGAGGTCCGCAGGACACCGCCCAGGGCGGTCACCCGCTGGGCCAGATTGGTCAGGCCCTGACCGGGCCGCGCGGTGGCCTCGCCGACGCCGTCGTTGGTGATCCGCAGGCGTGCGGTGGCGTTCTGCCGGGTGAGCTCGATGCGGCAGTGCCGGGCGCGGCTGTGCCGCAGGACGTTGGTGACCGCCTCGCGCAGTACGGTGGCCAGCAGCGCGTCGACCTCCCCCGGCAGCTCGACGACGGGATCCGCGTGGACGGTCGCGCCCGCGGCGGACAGCACCTCGCGGGCGGAGGCCAGCTCGGTCCCCAGCGACAGCGGGCGGCCGCTGTCACGGGGGATGGCGGCCAGATCGGCGAGGGCGCGCTCGGCGATGCGGGCGATGTCGGCGAGCTGTTCGGCGGCCCGCTCGGGGACGCGGACGGCCAGCTCCCCCTTCACCACGATGGCCGACAGGCTGTAACCGAGCAGATCGTGGATGTCCCGGGAGATCCGGCGGCGTTCCCCGGCCAGCGCGATCCCGGCCAGGGCCAGGCGTGCCTGGCGCACTTCGGTGACCATGTCGGTGTGCCGGGCCAGGCCATGGAACATGACCGCTATGGCCAGCGCGTTGAACGTCCAGTAGAGGTTCTCGGCCGGGGATGTGCCGCGCAGCGCCATCGTGGCGGCCGTGGCCAGCAGGACGGCGCCGACCGCGGGGAAGGCCGCCCGGCGTGTCCACAGGATGAGGATCGAGCCCGCGGTGAAGCCGATCAACTGCGGGTAGGGGCGGTCCGGGAAGAACAGCGGCGCCAGGACGAGGACGGACTGCAGCGCGAGCGTCCACCCGGCGTGCCGGGGCCGGAGGCCGGGCGGCCGGGGCAGCGAGTGGTGGAGCTGCAGGACCGTGACGGCGACCACGGTCGGCAGGCCGACGGCCAGGACCGCGGGAGGCGGGGCCGCCCGCCACAGGAACACCGCCGAGACGATCAGGAAACCCAGGTGCGCGGTCACCAGGATGGGGAGCGCGAGCCGGGGCGTGAGGTCGTCGAAGGGCGGCTGCGCCGGGGCAGGTGGAGCCTGCCGGGCACGTGCGGCGGCACGGCGGGCCAGGGTGAGGATCTCGCCGGTGCGCCCCTGCGCCGCCAGGGCGATGACGGCCGACAGGCTGGAGCCCAGGACGCTTTCGAGATCGCGGGAGGCACGCTCGCGCTCCTCGGCGACCGACGCCTCGGCCAGTTCGTGGCGGGCGGCGTGCAGTTCGATGCGCAGCTCGTTCAGCCGGGTGACGCCGAAGACGACCAGGCCCTGGGTGAGCGCGTTCACCATGGCGTTCACGCAGGCGTAGGCGTCGGCCGTGTTGAGCAGGCCGGCGGCGGCCACGACGGCGCAGAACAGCACCCGGCGCAGGGGGCCTCGCGCGATCAGGAGCACGGAGGCGGCGAGCAGCCCGGGGGCGCCCGGCCCGGCCCACGGGAACAGCAGGGCCTGGGCGGCGAGCGTCCACGGACCGCGCAGGCGGCGCAGGCTGTGCACGATCTGCAGGGCGAGCATGGCGGCCGCCGGGACACCGGGCAGTGGGGCCAGAGGGTCGAACATCACGCCTGCCAGGACCACCAGGATGACCGTCACAGCGGAGGATTTTAGCGATATGTACTGATTGTGGATTTTGCATGCGGTGCCGGTGCTCCTGACACTGGTCCGGTATCGCCCCAGGTCGGCAGGGTCTACCTCATGAAAACCCGCCTCACCCGCATCCTGGCGGCCGCGCTGGCCGGCGCCGTGCTCCTCGCCTCGGGACCGGCCCTGGCGGCCGCCGAGCCGCCCCCGCCACGGGCCGGCCTGCCGGGACTGGCCGAGTTGGTGGACCGTGTCGTCCCCGAGCAGCTGGCCCGGGACCGCATCCCCGGCGCGGCGGTCTTCGTGGTCTCCGGTGGGCGCACGGTCCTCGCCAAGGGGTACGGGGTCGCCGACGTGGCCACGGGGCGGCCGGTCGACCCCGGCGCCACCGGATTCTTCACCGGATCGCTCGCCAAGCTGTTCACCGCCACGGCCGTGCTGCAACTCGTCGACGACGGCAGGCTCGATCTGCGAGCGGACGTCAACCGGTACCTGACCTCGTTCAAGATCAAGGATTCCTATCCCGGCCGGCCCGTCACCCTGGAGCACCTCCTGACCTACACCGCGGGCTTCGACGACGACATCGTCGGGCTCGCCGAGGCCGATCCCGAGGACGTCGGCCCGCTGGCGCGCAGCCTGGCCGACCGGCAACCGCGACGCGTGCGCCCTCCGGGCACGCGCGTCGCCTACGACAACTACGGCATGGCGCTCGCGGGCCATCTCGTGGAGGCCGCCTCCGGGCAACCGTTCGCGCAGTACGTCGAGCAGCACATCCTCAAGCCGCTCGGGATGAACGCCACCAGCATGGCCGTACCGCACGCCGCGGCGCTGAACGCGGACCTCGCCGGCGCCTACCGCCCGAGCGGAGACGGCTACGCCGCCGTCAAGGGTCAGTACGCGCCGTGGGCCCCCACGGGAACCGGCCCCGTCTCCACCCCGGCCGACATGGGCCGTTTCATGCTCGCCCAGCTCCGCGACGACTCTCGCCTGGGCGGGGACCTCGCCCGCCGCCTGCAGGAGCCGCACTACGCCCAGGACCCCCGCGTCCCGAGCATGGGCTACGTCTTCGAGCAGCGCTCACGCAACGGTCACCGGCTCGTCTACAAGGACGGCGACGTGCCCGGCCACCACAACGTCATGGCCCTGCTCCCCGAGAAGAACATCGGTGTCTACGTCGTCTACAACGGCGACGGCGTCGGCACCGTCGCGAGCTGGGACGGCCAGAGCCTCGTCGACCGGATCGTCGACCGCTACCTCCCCGCGGGATCGGCCACCGCGGGGACCGCGCGTGCCGGCGCCGGGGACGGCGACGTGACGCGATACGCCGGTACCTACCGCTCCACCCGCACCAGCCGTACCAGCCTCATGAAGGTGAGCTCCCTGTTCGCCGCGCCGACCGTGCGGGCCAACGCCGACGGCACCCTGACGACCACCGGGCTGTCGCCCGACCCGGTCAGGACGGCCCAGCACTGGGTGCCGGCCGGTCCCGGTCTCTTCCAGGAGCGCGACGGCCAGGCACGGATCGTTTTCGACGGCGAGGGAACGCTGTCCAGCTCGATGAACCCGTCCGAGGCCCTGGAGAAGCTGGCCTGGTACGACGCCCCGATGCCGCACATGATCCTGCTCGGCCTCAGCACCCTGGTGTTCGTATCGGCCTTCCTCCTCCTGCCGATCAGCGCCTCGGTGCGCCTCCTGCGGCGGCGCTCCCGCGCCGGTGCCCCGCGGCAGCCGACCGGCGCCCGTGTCGCCCGGCTCCTGGCCTGGATCACGGCCGCGCTGGTGACCGTCTTCGTCACCGGGATCGCGACGACCATGTCCGACCCGAACGTGGTCATGGAGCTGACCGCCCTCAACGCGCCCCGGCTCGCCGCGCTGCCGGTCCTCGCCACGGCCGGGTTCCTGTCCGCCGTCCTGGTCACCGCCGCCACGGTGCCGGCCTGGGTGAAGGGCTGGTGGGGCCGGCCCGGACGGCTGTGCTACACCGCGCTCGCGCTGGCCGGCGTGGCGTTCTTCAAGATCGCCATGACCTACAACCTCCTCGCCCTGCCCTTCCCGACCAACTGATCATCCGACTCGGCCGACTGGTCGACCGACCGTGCGGATCGCCACGGTCACCCGCTCCGGCCCGCGACAACGCTCCACCCCGGGGCTCATCGCACGGCCCCGGCGGAGGGCCGTCCAGACGGACGACGACGGGCAGCCCCGGGCTCAGGGCATCCGCGCCCAGAAGTCGAGGCGGTGCTCGGCCACGTAGTCCGTGCCACCGATCCGGCCGGGTGCCAGGGACTGGACGTGGCCGGTGCCGACGCCGGGCCAGGCCGGCAGGTCGGCGCAGGCGGGATCACCGTGCGTGGCGAAGGCTACCCAGTACCGGTTCGTCCGGTCGGCGAGCTCACGCTGTGCCGCCGACAGCGCCGGGCCGCCCGGGAAGTCGAACTGGTACACCAGCTCGCTGGAGTGCTGGGCGCCGGTCGGGAACCCCGGGAGAGGCACGATCGGCGGGGCGTCTCGGTCGGCGAAGAGTCCCACGAAGAACCGCGCCTCGTCGCGCGTGGTGCCCAGCATCAGCGGCATCCGGTGGAAGCGTCCGGCGGGCAGCGCCTCCTCGGGCGACTCGGGCAGGGTGGGGCCGCCGAAGGCCGGCCGGATGAAGGCGGCCGACGCCTGGAGCAGGTCCGCCACCGGGACCCGCCACAGCTGCGCGAGCGCCGACTCGGGATCACTGCCCGGCGTGACCCAACCGTGCTCGGCGGCGACGGCGGCGCCGAGACGGTCCCGTTCGTCCCGCCGCCGCCGTGCAGCCACACCATCACCGGGCGCCCGGCGCCCGGGGCCTCCGGCACGGTGACGTCCAGCGTCAGGCAGTCCTCGTCGACGGAGGTGACGTCCGCGAACGACTGGGCCGACTGCGGCGCGGGGTTCCCTGGCACGGTCGCGTCCCGGACCCCGGGCCACGGCGCGACCGGCACGGGTGGCCGCCATCGCCGCTCTCCGACCGGGGCCTCGGCATAGGGGATCCCCGGAACGAGAGGTGTCCGTCGAGCCGGCGTCCGCGGATGGCGCCGCCGCTCAGCCGTACGGTCACGTGCCGGGTCATCGCGTGCGCTCCCTGGCCGGTGTGCGGGACAGGCTCCGGGCGAGGATGTCCGACGCGCGGAGCAGGGCGGGCGACGGCCCGGCGCAGCACGTCCCGTGCCGAAAACGCGTCCGCGCCCGAGAGCGCCACCTGATCGGCCAGACCCTGCACGGTCGCGAGGATCATGCGGGCGGCGAGCACGGCGTCGGCACCGGGCTCGACCTCACCGCGCTCCATGCCGTTCTCGACCACCGACGTGACGTATCCGAGAAGGTCGCCGCCCGCCCGCCGGGCGACATCGGCAAGACCGGCGTGGTGCAGCGCCTGAGCCTGCAGACCCTGCCGGACGCGATACTCGAGGTCCCGCTCCTCGTCGAGCGGCAGCAGTTCGGCCAGGCTGTCGAACAGCACCTCCGCGATCGGGAGACGGGCGGCCTCGCCGTCGCGGACGCGGACCCGCACCCGCTCGCCCATGCGGCTCACGGCGTCTTCGTAGGCGAAGTGGAGCAGCACGTCCTTGCCGGCGAAGTAGTGCTGGATGAGCCCGACCGAGACCCCGGCCTCGGTCGCCATCCGCGAGAACGAGGCGGCGGCGAACCCCTCCGCGGCGAGCAGGCGCTGGAACGCCCGCGCGATCTGGGCACGACGCTGATCATGATCGGCAACCCGCGGCACCCCGATACCGTACAGCCGTATTGCCACCGTCACCCGGCCGGCCGGGCGTCAGTCGTCGATCGCCTGGTAGAGCGTGGTCCAGAAGTCGTGGATGAGCCGCGCCGAATCCGGGACCGACATCCCGACCTGGGTGAGCAGGATTCCGGTGAGCTGGTTGTCCGGGTCGGCGTAGGTCGAGGTGCCGGCTCCGCCGTCCCAGCCGAACTGGCCGATGGGCGCGTAGTCACCGCGGTAGGTGCGCACCGCCATCCCGAAGCCCCAGCCGCCGTGCTGCCCCTGACCGAATGACATATGGACGTTGTTGGTGGCCATGGCGTGTCGGGCGGCCTGCTGCTCGGGCGTGAGGCGGTTGGTGGTCATCAGCTCGACGGCGGGCCGGGACAGGATCCGTTCGCCGCCGTGCATACCGTGATTCAGCAGCATCCGGAAGTAGGCGTGGTAGTCGTCGACGGTGGAGACCAGTCCGCCGCCGCCGCCCTGGAACGCCGGAGGCCGGCTGACCCTTCCCCCCGCCGCCTCGTCCCACACGTGGAACTCTCCGCTCTGCGCGTCGGGGGCGTAGAGGGGCGGCAGCCGGTCGATCTTGCCGGCGGGCACGTGGAAGGCGGTGTCCTTCATCCCCAGGGGGTCGAAGACGCGTTCGCGCAGGAACGTCTCGAACGGCCGGCCCGTGACCCTGGCGACGAGCACGCCGAGCAGATCGTCGCTGATGTGGTACTGCCAGCGCTCGCCAGGCTGGTACATCAGCGGCAGCGCGCCGAGGCGGCGCATCCACTCATCCGGCTCGGGCATCGGCTCCGGCAGATCGGGCGTGAGCCCCTGCTCGAAGATCGCGCCCATGATCGGGGAGCCCAGCGCCGTCATGTCCATGCCGAGCCCGAACGTGGAGGTCAGCAGGTCCCGTACGGTGATCGGCCGCCGCGCCGGCACGGTGTCGTCCAGCGGGCCGTCG
>NZ_JBSFPS010000195.1:0-19654 GCF_053588315.1 Streptosporangium sp. NPDC003464
GGGTCGACCAGCCGGACGAAGGTCTGGGTGAGCGTGGACTTGCCGGAGTTGATGGCGCTCAAGCACATGGTGCTCAAGCCGTCCGGCCTGACCGTGCCGCAGTACCAGGCGCTCTACTTCCTGGGGCTGAGGGCGGCGGGCCGCCCGGTCCGCCGGCGCCCCGCCCCGGCGGGCGGGCTTTTCGGTCCGCCCACTGCCGCGGACGGGCTTTTTCAGTCTGCCTGACCAGCTTTTTCGGTCCGCCTATTGACAAAGACGTGTTGACGCCTGTTGAGACCGGCCTATTGACGGGGACCCTCCGCAGGCCCTATGGCTCCATCCGGACCGCCCGCCTCCGGAGCCCCGGACGTCACATCTCCGCCAGCGTTAGGTTAGTCTTACCTAAGTCGATATAGGAGGGGTGTGCGGTGGCCACGGGGGGCGTTTCGAGCATGGCGGCCAGGAGCTGCGCGCACCCTCAGGGATGCCACTCGGGCGACCTGCCCGTCCTCGCCAGCGCGACGGTGGGCGCCCGGTTCTGGCTGCTCATCGAGCATTCCGGCCCCTGGGCCTCCCATCTGGAGGACTGCCGGCTCCCCGAGGACGTACACACTCTTATCAAACGGGCCACGAGCCTCGGCATCCGGCCCCAGCTCATCCGCCGCCCGGGGCGCCGGATCCCCTACGGGAACGGCATTCACGTCATGGTCGCCGACTCCACGGCGGCCGAGCCGTGGCTCGCCGAAGGCGTCATCGCAGGTCCGGACGATCTTGACATGGACGCTCTGGTGGCCGGAGTGGTCCCGGAGTCCTGCATACTTGTGAGTGAGCCGGTTTTTCTGGTCTGCACGCATGCCAAGCGCAACGCGTGCTGCGCCCGCATTGGACTACCCCTCGCTCGTTCTCTGGCCGAAGTTTTGCCGGACAGAGTATGGGAAACATCACATGTTGGCGGCGATCGATACGCCGCCAACCTCGTGTGCTTGCCACACGGGCTTTACTACGGCAGCATGTCTCAGGCTGCTGCGGTCGCGGCAGCGAATGCGTACCGGTCCGGCGAGGTCATCCTCGACCGTTTCCGGGGACGCGCAGGCATCCCTGAGCCATTGCAAGCCGTCGAGCATTTCGTCCGCTCCCACACGGGCGAGCTCTCGGTCGGCGGAGTGGCCGTGGAGTCCTCCAGGTCGGACGGCGACACCACCGAGGCTTTCGTGCGCGGTAGTGCCGCTCGTTTTCGGGTAGTGGTTGAACCCATGACGCTAACAACGCCATGTGGTACGGCTTGTGCCGACACGATCACCACCTATCGGCTGGTCGCGCTGGACAGGCTCGCGCCTGTGCGGTACGCCACGTCCGCCCTCACCTGACCTGAGGGAACATCACGGCCTATCCAGGCGTTGGACACAGGGACGCCATAAACGTCCAATGCGGCATCAACCCGAAATACCCTCACTAAAAGGTGGTTTTCTCATGTCTCAGGTACGTCGGCAGACCGCCCGGCCTCGGCCCAGCTGGGGCTGGCAGGATGACGCCGCGTGCCGGGGCGAGGACCTCGTGCTCTTCTTCGGTCCCGACGGCGAGCGTCAGCCTGAGCGCGACATTCGCGAGCGTAAGGCCAAGGCCATCTGCGCCCAGTGTCCCGTACGCGCCGAATGCCTCGACTACGCGCTGTCCCGTCCGGAGAAGTACGGCACCTGGGGCGGTCTGAACGAGGACGAGCGCGCCTCCGAGCGTCGCCGTCGCATGCGCCGCGCCGCCAGCGCCGGCATCAGCGCCGTCGCCTGAGCAGCACCTCCACCCGGCTCTCCCCTCGCGTGTGATCTCGCTGATTCCCCTGCGAGATCACACGTTGTTGTGTATGGTCAGGGTGTTTCGCGGGCCGATCCGCCGATCACGGCCGGTCCGCCGGGGAACACCCGTCGGGGAGGCCGCCATACGCACCACACCGTGGCCGCCTCCCGGACGACTGCCTGCAGCTCCTATCACTGTAAGCCATCATCGACCACCCGCAGACGGCTCAGCCCTGCGGGGGGACCCCCGGGATGTCCCGCCGACCGCGTGAGGGCAGCGGCTTGACCTGGGGGGCGGAGCAGCTGGGACAGCTGCGGTCCGCCCACGGCGCGGTGGTGACGATCCCCTGCCTGCGCCACACGACCGGCCGGCCGTCATCGGCGTGGCACGCCTCGTAGATGTCCTCCCAGACGTGCAGGCAGCGCAGGCACTGGAAGTCCCAGGCCTCGGTGACCTCGTGAATCTCTCGCATGAACTATCTCCTCGCATGGATGTCGTGCTGATCCGGACGGCGGGCCGCCGGACCTATATGCGAGAGATGCTCAGCAGGATCAGCCGATCGGGCTCGGCCTGCGCCGTGGCCGGGGAGCCCCCGGCCATGGCGCCGCGGGCCGGCTGCCCGGCCGCAGGCGGGACCGCTCCCCAGGTCCCCGGTGTCGCGGTCCCTCTGAGCTGCGTGCGCGGTTCACGCTTGCCCTGGGTGTGGCGGGTGACGGGTGCGGCGGGGACGTCGTCGGCGGGCGGCGCGTCACCCGCGACGACCTCGGCGGCCGTCCCCGCGGGCAGCCCGAGAACGTCCGAGTGCCAGCCCAGACAGAGCCCGAGGCAGATGAGGACCGCGATCCACGGAGCCGCCCAGCGGCACCGGGACGACCTCCGTCCACCCGAGTCTGCGATCACACCTAAAGGTTTGCCTACTCACAGTAGTCAAAACCCTACTCTTGGTAAGAGTAGTCGGGTCGCCGGGAACGCGACCGTCGCCGGGCCGCCGAAACGGTGCGGAACGTGGCGGACCGGCGCCGGGCGCGTCCGTCCCCAGGCACCGGAGGGCGCCCCGGCCCGGCCCGTGCCATCACGGGCCGGGACGGGGCACCCCGGCCGTCACGGCCGGTTCCGGCCTGACTTCCGCATCTCCTTGTGGATGATCTTCCACCTGTTCTGCAGCTCCTTGCGGAGCCGGGCGTCGCTCCTGGAGGCCATCCAGGCGGCCTCGCGCTGGAGCTTGTTCCAGCTCTCCAGCCGCCGCTCGGGCAGCGTGCCGTCCTCGATCGCGGCGATCACCGCGCAGCCGGGCTCGCTGTCGTGCCGGCAGTCGGCGAACCTGCACCGCCCGGCGAGGTCCTCGATGTCGGAGAAGACCATGTCCACGCCCTCGCCCATGTCGTACAGGCCGACGCGGCGGATGCCGGGCGTGTCGATGATGAGGCCGCCCCCCTGGAGCGGGATCAGCTCGCGGTGCACCGTGGTGTGGCGCCCCCGGCCGTCACCGGCCCTGACCTGCTGGGTCTCCATCACCGCCGTCCCCGCCAGAGCGTTGACCAGCGTGGACTTGCCGGCGCCCGAGGCGCCGAGCACCACGGCGGTGCGCGTCCCCTCCAGGTAGCCGCGCACGATCTCGACCCCCTCGCCGGTGAGGGAGCAGATCGGGTGCACGTCCACCCCGGGCGCCGCCGTGGCGACCTCCTCCATCAGGTAGTCGAGGCCCTCGCCGATGAGGTCGGACTTGGTGATGAGGACCACCGGCAGGCCGCCGCTCTCCCAGGCCAGCGCGAGCAGCCGCTCGATCCGGCTCAGGTCGGCGGTGTCGGTGGCGTGCAGGGCGGGCTCGGCGACGAACACGACGTCGACGTTCGCGGCGAGCACCTGCCCCTGTGAGTCGCCGGACAGGCCGCCCCGGGAGAGCCTGCCGACGCCACCGCGGACGAAGGCGGTACGGCGGGGCAGCAGCGTCTCCAGCTCGAAGCGGCCCTCCGGGAGCCGGCGGAGACCGGCCCAGTCCCCCACGCAGGGCAGGGCGACGGGGTCGGCGGCGGCGGCCCGCCGTACCTGGGCGCTGTAGTGGGCCTGTGCGTGACCGTCGGCGGTCAGCACTTCGGCGGCGCCGCGATCGACGCGGGCCACCCGGGCGGGGATCAGGCCGGCCGGCAGTTCGGCGGCGAGAGAGTCGTCCCAGCCGAGCGGGGACAGTGTGGACAGACCAGAAATGACTGGCGATGACAACGTGGGTACACCCTTTGTGGAAGCCGGGCGCCCCTGCGTGAAGTGGCTAGGCGGGCACCCGGAGGTTGACGGATGGCAGGCTCGTCACAACGACCCGCATAGTCCTCACCTCCCGTGTCCACGGCCATCTGTCTGCCAAATGGCGTCTTCGGCTGAAGATTAGCGCAGGTCCCCCCATTCCACGCAACCCATTAACCACCCGTCTCACCCCGCGCGCCGCGGCCGGGGCCGCCGTACGGCGCCCGCGGGCGCCCCGCCCCGGCGGCCCGCCGGCCCGTACGGCGGGCGCGCCCGTGAGAAGGCCCCGGGACCCGACGGGTCCCGGGGCCTTCCCGCCGCGGATCAGGTCACAGGCCCGGGGCCGGGAAGTGCGAGGTCAGCTCCGTGACCTCGCCGTGGACCCGGGTGATGACGTGCTTGGCCTCGTCCTCGTCCTTGGCCAGGGCGGTGACGACCTGGTCGATCCAGGCGCCGATCTGGCGCATCTCGGCCACGCCCATGCCCCGGCTGGTCACGCCGGCGGTGCCGATGCGGATGCCCGACGGGTCGAACGGCTTGCGCGTGTCGAAGGGCACGGTGTTGTAGTTGGTCTCCAGGCCGGCCTTGTCCAGGGCCTGGGCGGCGGGCTTGCCGCCGATGCCCTTCGGGGTCAGGTCGAGCAGGATGAGGTGGTTGTCGGTGCCACCGGAGACCAGGTCGAAGCCGCGGCCGTTGAGCTCCTCGGCCAGCGCCTGGGCGTTCATGACGACCTGGCGGGCGTAGTCCTTGAAGTCGTCGGTCGCCGCCTCCTTCAGCGCCACCGCGATGGCCGCGGTGGTGTGGTTGTGCGGGCCGCCCTGCAGACCCGGGAAGACGGCCTTGTTGAGCGCGGTGGCGTGCTCGTCGGAGGTGGCCATGAGCATCGCGCCGCGGGGACCGCGCAGGGTCTTGTGCGTGGTGGTGGAGATGACGTCCGCGTGGCCGACCGGCGACGGGTGGGCGCCGCCGGCCACCAGGCCGGCGATGTGCGCGATGTCGGCGGCCAGCACCGCGCCGACCTCACGGGCGATCTCGGCGAAGGCCGGGAAGTCGATCGTGCGCGGGATCGCGGTGCCGCCGCAGAAGATCAGCTTGGGCCGCTCGCGGAGGGCGATCTCGCGGACCTCGTCCATGTCGACGCGGCCGGTGTCCTGGCGCACGCCGTAGCGGACCGGGTTGAACCACTTGCCGGTGGCCGAGACCGACCAGCCGTGGGTGAGGTGGCCGCCGAAGGGCAGGCCCATCCCCATCACGGTGTCGCCCGGCTGCAGGAAGGCGAGGTAGATGGCGAGGTTGGCGGGCGAGCCCGAGTAGGGCTGGACGTTGGCGTGGTTGACGCCGAACAGGGACTTGGCCCGCTCGATGGCCAGGGACTCGACCTGGTCGATGACCTGCTGGCCCTCGTAGTAACGCTTGCCCGGGTAGCCCTCGGAGTATTTGTTGGTGAGGACGGTGCCGGTGGCCTCCAGGACGGCCTTGGAGACGTAGTTCTCCGAGGCGATCAGTTTGACGGTGTCGGCCTGACGGCGCTCCTCCGCCCTGATGAGCTCGGCGATCTGCGGATCGACACTGGAAAGAGAACTCATGGGGCCTTCACTCCTCTGTCGTCGTTGACGTCGCGAAGACCCAGGCGCACGGCCTTCGCCATTACGCTCCCCGGTGGTCCCTCCCACCCAATGCGCCAGTCGCGTCTTAGACGATAGCGGACTAGCCGGCACGGCCGGCGCGGCCCGCTCCGTCCACCGGCCAGAGCCGGTCCACCTCGGCGTTGAGGGTGGCTCCGATGAGCACGGCCAGCGCGGTGATGTAGAGCCACAGCAGCACCGCGATCGGGGCGGCGAGCGAGCCGTAGATCGAGACCGGGGAGAACCATGCCGCCAGCACCGCGCGCAGCACCGCGGCGCAGGCGATCCAGATTATGAACGCGAGCACCGCCCCGGGCAGCTCGCGCCACCAGCGTGTGCGCACCGGCACGCTCACGTGGTAGAGCAGGGTGAGGAAGAACACCGAGCCGATGATGACCACCGGCCAGTAGAGGCTGTCGACCAGCGGGGCGTAGTCGGGGGGCAGGGCGCCGCGCAGCGCCGCCGGGCCGAGGACGAGCACCGGCATGACGAGCAGCCCGGTCAGCAGGCCCGCGAGATAGAGGCCGAAGGACATCAGGCGGGTGCGGATGATCCCGCGCTCCTCGCCGAGGCCGTAGGCGACCGAGATCAGGTCCACGTAGACGAACAGCGCCCGCGAGCCCGACCAGAGCGCCAGCAGGAAGCCCAGCGAGATCAGCGAGACCTGGTTCTCGGGTTTCAGCACGTCGTCGACGAGCGGGGTGACGACGGTGTCCACGGCGTTGTCGGTGAACAGCAGGTGCGCCTGCGTGTCGATCCACTCCCGGACGCTCTGCAGCGTGTCGGGGCCGAACACCCGGGTGAGCTGACCGAGCACGCCGATCAGGCCGAGCATGAACGGCGGCAGCGACAGCAGCGCGAAGAAGGCCGCCTCACCGGCCAGGCCGGTGACCCGGTAGGTGACGCCCGCGTTGACCGTGGCGCTGGCCAGTGCCCAGACGCCCGTCCCGCGCACCCAGGTGAGCCCGGCGCGCAGCCTGGCCCCCCGCCCGCGCGGCGAGCGCCTGTCAGGCCCGGGGCGGTGCGCCGGAGCATCAGTGGACGTCATGGCACACAACGTATTTCCTAGTGACGCTTGATCACGAGTCCGTCCGGCAACGATCGAATCTCTTGTCCACCGTCCGCGCTACCTGCGATAAAACGCCTCCGGGTCGTCCACGTCGACGATCCGGGCGCCCAGCGGCAGCAGCGAGACCGGGATCAGCTTGATGTTGGCGATCCCCAGCGGGATGCCGATGACCGACAGGAAGAGCGGGATCGAGGTCAGCAGGTGCCCGATGGCCAGCCAGATCCCGGCCACCACGCACCAGATCACGTTCCCCACGGTGGACAGGCAGCCGGCGCCGGGATCGCGCACCACGGTCCGCCCGAAGGGCCACAGCGCGTAGGCGGCGATCCGGAACGACGCGATGCCGAACGGGATGGTGATGATCAGAATGCAGCAGATGACGCCCGCGAGGACGTAGCCGGCGGCCAGCCAGATCCCCGCGAACACCAGCCAGATGACATTCAACAGAGTCCGCATGATTTGAGGATGTCAGGCGGGATCGGGCGGGTTCTATCCGGTCCGTCCCTGAGAAACCCCTGATCCGAGCGGTGCCCGCCCCTTGCCCGGGGGCCCGGCGAAGGCCTGGGCGACCCGTGCCCACGCCCGCGCGCCCTCACCCCGCAGTTCCAGGGAGGTGTCGTCGAGGTGGCGGCGCTGGACCACCAGGAGGCAGAAGTCGAGCACCGGCCCCCTGACCACGTCCGCGGCCCCGGCCGGCCCCGCCGTCCACGGCGACCCGTCGGGCATCGTCAGCTCGACCCGGATCGGCCCGGCCGGCGGCAGGCCGCGCATCGCGAAGCCGTAGGGCATGGCCCGCACCCCGAGCGTCGCCACGTGCCTGAGCCTGGCGGTGGGGACGCGGGCCAGGCCGAGCGCGTCCGCCACGTCCTGGCCGTGGGCCCAGGTCTCCATCAGCCGCGCGGTGACGAAGGACGCGGCCGACATGTCGGGGCCGTACCAGGGCAGCCTGACCCCGGGGTCGAGCCGGGCGAACGCCTCCAGGCCGCGCGCCCTGGCGGCGCGGAACCAGTCGTGGACCTGGCCCGGGGCGAGGCTGCGGGAGGCGGCCGCGATCTCGTCCACCGCCGAGTATCCGCGGCCGAGGAAGGCGGGCAGGGTGGCGCGGAAGCCGTCGGGGTCGGTCGCCGCGGCGGTGGCGGCGTCGTCGAACCAGGCGAGGTGGCTGATCTGGTCGCGCACCGCCCATCCCTCGGCGGGGGTGGGCAGCTCCCAGGCCGCCGGATCGAGCCCGCGGACCATGGCGTCGAGCTCGGCGGTCTCCGCGCGCAGATCGGCCAGCAACTCGCCCAGCAGGCTCACGGCACCTCCCCATCCGGCCAAGGCAAGGGTAACCGAGCGATGTTCTAGGGGATAGTCCCTCGATTCCAGGGGCACCCCACAAGAGTGATCTGCGAACAGTGCAAGGACCGCCGTCACGGCGAGTGCCGGGGCGGCTCATGGTGCGACTGCCAGCACCAGGAGGCCGAGCGGCCCCACGAGTCGGCGCTGGACTGGCCGCGCCAGGGATGATCCGGACAGCCGGAACCGGGCCCGCGGACCAAGGTTGAGCCTGGAGACAGTCCAGAGTGTGGACCCGACATTGGACATCTCAGTCGACCAAGGTATCGTCAGGGACATGCCAGCGGACCCATTGCTCGTCGTGCGACGCCACGTCGACCTCTTGCGTGTCCGCAGTGCCATCTGTTGTGACGTCCGTTGACCGTCGCCCTCCGCTGATTTCACCCAGCTCGGGCGCGCGACAGGCGTCCTCCTTCTTGTGAGTAAGCAACCCCCGCACTCGACGATGAGGCGGTAGGTGCCGTCTGTGCGTGTCCGGAAATCACTCCATCGATCCAAAGGACGCGCAAATGACGACCCCGGCCAAGCCGGCTAACCGCCACCACAAGCGCCCGCGCGGCGAAGGTCAGTGGGCTCTCGGTTACCGTGAACCGCTGAACAAGAACGAGGAGAACAAGAAGAACGACGACGGGCTCAACGTCCGTCAGCGGATCATCGACATCTACGCCAAGAACGGTTTCGACTCCATCGACCCCGCCGACCTGCGGGGCCGGATGCGCTGGTACGGGCTCTACACCCAGCGCAAGCCCGGGATCGACGGCGGCAAGACCGCGATCCTGGAGCCGGAGGAGCTCGACGACCGCTACTTCATGCTCCGGGTCCGGATCGACGGCGGGCGGCTCAACCTGGAGCAGCTCCGCGCCATCGCCGACATCTCCAACCTCTACGGCCGGGGCACCGCCGACGTCACCGACCGCCAGAACATCCAGCTCCACTGGATCGAGATCGAGGCCGTCCCCGACATCTGGAAGCGGCTGGAGGCGGTGGGCCTGTCCACCACCGAGGCCTGCGGTGACACCCCGCGCGTCATCCTGGGCTGCCCGCTGGCCGGGATCGACGACAACGAGGTCCTCGACGGCACCGCGCAGATCGAGGAGATCTACGACACCTACATCGGCGACCCGGCCTTCTCCAACCTGCCGCGCAAGTTCAAGACCGCGGTCAGCGGCTGCCCGGCGCACTGCACCGTGCACGAGATCAACGACATCGCCTTCGTGGGCGTGGTCAACGAGCGGGGCGAGAAGGGCTACGACCTGTGGGTCGGCGGCGGCCTGTCGACCAACCCCATGCTGGCCAAGCGGCTGGGCGTCTTCGTCACCCCCGAGCAGGTCGCCCCGGTCTGGGGCGGCGTGATCGGCATCTTCCGCGACTACGGCTACCGCCGCCTGCGCCACCGGGCCCGGATCAAGTTCCTGGTCAACGACTGGGGCGTGGAGAAGTTCAGGGAGATCCTCGAGACGGAATACCTGGGATACGCGCTGCCCGACGGCCCCGCGCCGGAGCAGCCGCGTGGCGGGCGCCGCGACCACGTGGGCGTCTTCCCGCAGAAGGACGGCAACTTCTACGTCGGCTTCGCGCCCAGGGTCGGCCGCCTCGACGGCGACAAGCTGCACCTGATCGCCGACATCGCCCAGCGGCACGGCTCGGACCGGGTGCACACCACGGTCGAGCAGAAGATGGTCATCCTCGACGTCGCGCCCGACCGGGTCGACAGTGTCGTCGCCGAGCTGGAGGCCAACGACCTGCGGGTCAACCCCTCCACCTTCCGCCGCCAGACCATGGCCTGCACCGGCATCGAGTTCTGCAAGCTGGCGATCGTCGAGACGAAGGCCACCGCCTCCGACCTGATCGACGAGCTGGAGCAGCGCCTGCCGGACTTCAAGGAGCCGCTGACCATCAACGTCAACGGCTGCCCCAACTCCTGCGCGCGCATCCAGGTCGCCGACATCGGCCTCAAGGGGCAGCTCGTCGTCAACGACAAGGGCGAGCAGGTCGAGGGCTTCCAGATCCACCTGGGCGGCTCCCTGGGCGTCAACCCGGGCTTCGGCCGCAAGGTCCGCGGCCTGAAGGCCACGGCCGAGGAGCTGCCCGACTACGTGGAGCGCGTCGTGCGCAACTTCGAGAAGCAGAAGAACGACGGCGAGACCTTCTCCGACTGGGTCCAGCGGGCCGACGAGACGGACCTCAAGTGAGCGGCCCGGCGGGCCGCGGGGCGGGCAGGGTCCGATGAGCGAGCGAGCGGTCCCCTTCCACTGCCCCTACTGCGGCGAAGAGGATCTCGAACCCTACGAGGGCGACGGCGGCTGGTACTGCCGCTCATGCGTGCGCGCCTTCAAGTTGAAGTTCCTGGGAATCGGAGTGCGGTCATGACGCGGAGCGAGCCCGACGCGGTGAGCGCGGTGGTCGGCGAGGCACGGGCGGCCCGCGTGGCGAACGAGGAGTGGTGAGCGACATGACACTGGTGGACATCGAAGTCGGACTACGACAGCAGCGCGGCGCGCTCGACCTGCAGGACATCGTCGAGTCGGCCGCGCAGTTCCTGGAGGACGCCTCCGCCCTGGAGATCATCCGCTGGGCCGCGGCCACCTTCGGCGACCGGCTCTGCCTGACCTCCTCGATGAGCGACGCGCTGCTGATCGACCTGGTCAGCCGGGTCAAACCCGGTGTCGACGTGCTGTTCATCGACACCGGCTACCACTTCGCCGAGACGATCGGCACCCGTGACGCCGTGCGGCAGGTCTATGACGTCAACGTGATCGACGTGAAGCCGTCCCGGACGGTGGCCGAGCAGGAACGCGACCTGGGCCCGCGCCTGTTCGGGCGCAACCCCGACCTGTGCTGCTACCTGCGCAAGGTGGAACCGCTCAACCGGGCGCTGGAGCCCTACCTCGCCTGGGTCTCCGGCATCCGCCGCGACGAGGCCGCCACCCGCGCCGGTGTCAAGGTCGTGGAGTGGGACGCCAAGCGCCAGATGGTCAAGATCAACCCGATCGCCCGGTGGACGCAGGACGACGTCGACAACTACATGGCCGACAACGGCGTGCTCATCAACCCGCTGCACTACGACAACTACCCCTCGATCGGCTGCGCCCCCTGCACCCGCCAGGTCGCCCCGGGCGAGGACCCGCGCAGCGGACGCTGGGCCGGGATGGCGAAGACGGAATGCGGGCTGCATCTATGACGTGGCGCGTCCACGGCACGGCGCCGGCGGTCCCGCTGGTCGCGGTGGCGCACGGGTCCCGTGACCCGCGCGCCGCCGCGACGGTGGAGGACCTGCTCGACCTGGTACGGCGGGCACGCCCCGAGATCCCCGTGCGCACCGCCTACCTCGACCACGCTCCCCCGACGCTCCCCATGGCGCTGTCCGGGCTGGCCGAGGCGGCGGTGCTGCCGCTGCTGCTCACCGAGGCCTACCACAGCCGCGTGGACATCCCCGGCGCGCTCGCCGAGGTGACGGCCCGCCGCCCGCTGCTGCGCGTGCACCGGGGCGCCACCCTGGGCCCGCACCCCCTGCTGCTGACCGCCCTGGAGCGGCGCCTGGCGGAGGCCGGAGTGGCCCCCGGCGACCCCGGCACCGCCGTGGTGCTGGTCTCGGCCGGCTCCAGCGACCGGCGGGCCAACGCGACGGTCGCGGGGATGGCCGGAGAGTGGGCCGGGCGCGGCTGGTGGTCGGTGACCGCGGCCTACGCCTCGGCCGCCGAGCCCACCCCCGCGCAGGAGGTCCGGCGGCTCCTGTCGGCCGGCGCCCCGCGCGTGGTGGTGGCCCCCTACCTGCTGGCCCCGGGCCACTTCGCCGACAAGATCCGCCGTGACAGCCTGGCCGCGGGCGCCGGGGCCGTCGCCGACGTGCTGGGCGCCGCCCCCGAGCTCGCGGCCGTGCTGATCGAACGCTACGAACAGGCGGTGCGGCGGGAGAGGGCCTTCGCGACGGCCTGACCGGTGGGGCTCAGCCGGTCGTCTGACCGGTGGGGCTCAGCCGATCACCTGACCGGTTGGGCTCAGCCGGTCGCCTGACCTGGTGGGGCTCAGCCGGTCCCCTGGCCGCCCTCACCGGCCTGGGCGCACCGGACCACGACGACCCGGCCGGTGGCCGGGTCGACCTGGCGGACATCGTCCCGGCAGGCCGGACGGGCCAGCTCCCTGACCGTGACGGACCATTCGAGGGGGAACCTCTCCGCGCCGGCGAGCTGCCGCTCCCAGCCGTCGAACAGCGTGTCCTTCCGGGCGAACAGCTCTTCGACGGTCATCGCGCCCGCGTCGACCTCGCCCGGCAGCACGGCCACGGACACGATGCGCTCCGCGACCTCGGCGGCCTTGGCGGTCCTGTCCTCCCAGTACCCCGCGTAGGTGAGGCCCTCGGGCCCCTGCCCGCAGAACTGCTCGTGGGGGGCGCCGCCGTCGACCCGGATGACCAGCCGCCGCAGCGGCCCGGCGCACATGACCTGCACCATGATCCGGGCCTCGCCCGCCTCGACCCGGAGCCTCTCGCGCCTCCCCGCCACGCGGTAGTCCCGCCGCGCGATCTCGCCGCGGGGGACCATGTCCTCCCTCCCGGGCCACGAGACCGTCGGCAGGACAGGCGACGGCTGGGCCATGACCCCGGTCCAGAGGTCGTCGGGGACCGGGGTGACGCCGCCCGCGGGCAGGGTGAACGCCATCGCGGCGGCGAGTCCCGCCGCGACCGTGCCCCCCAGGGCCTGGAGGCGGCGGCGCCTGATCCTGCGGGCGCGCCGGTCGACGTCGGCGACGGTCACGCCCCTGGGCGGGCCGTCGCCGCCCTCCTGGCCCAGGATCTCGCGCAGCTCGGATTCGGTGATCGTCAACTCAGCTCCCCGTGGTGATCGCGGCGACCGCCGCGGGATCGACGCGTAGTTTGGCCAGCGCCCGGCTGGCCTGGCTGCGGACGGTCGCCACCGAGCAGCCGAGGATCTCGGCTATCTGCGGGTCGGGCAGGTCGGCGAAGTAGCGCAGGACGATCACGGCGCGCTGCCTGCCGGGCAGCCCCGCCAGGGCGTGCCGTACGGCCTCGCGCGCCCCGATCTCGCCTGTCCGGTCCTCCCCCGCCACGTCGGGCAGCTCAGCCGTCGGCACCTCGGCCCGCCATTTACGCCGCCACCAGGAGGCGTGGGTGTTGGTCAGGATCCGGTAGACGTAGGGGTCGGGGTTGTCGCCCACCCGCCGCCAGGCGAACCATGCCTTGGCCAGCGCCGTCTGCAGAAGGTCCTCCGCCGTGCCCCAGTCGCGGCACAGCAGGTAGGCCGTCTGCAGCAGCCGGGCCGAGCGCTGCTCCACGTAGCGCTCGAAGTCGGCCCGATCTCGCATTCGGGGTCCTCACTGTTCGGTGTCCGTCACCGATCACTACGCGCCGGACCCCCGCAGACGTTGCACGCCCCGTGGAACGCCCCGGCCGGGGACGGCGCCGGCGGACTCCGGACGGCCGGTGAGGAGCGGGCAGCCGACGATCACCCCGACCGCCGGTGAGGACCGGACGGCCGGTGAGGAGTGGAGCCGATGAAGCCGGACGGCCGGTGAGGAGCGGACGGCCGACGATCACTCCGACCGCCGGTGAGGACCGGACGGTCAGTGAGGAGTGGCCCCCGGGTGAAGCCGGGTCCCCGGTGAGGACCGGACGGTCAGTGGGGCCAGTGATGGCCGGGGTGCCCGTGGGGACCCGCGGGAGGGGCCGGCGGCAGGGGAGGCCGGGGCTCGCCCGTGAGCTCGCCGCGCAGCTCGCGCCACTGCTCCCGCCATGCGGCCCAGGGCTTCTTGACGGGCTTGGCCTTGGCGTCGCCGATCACCTTGACGTCGCCCATGACGGCGTACGCCCTGACCCGGATGAGCGGCACGTTCATCCCGGCGGGAGCCTCCAGGACCTGGACCTTCTTGTCCCCCATGATCGCGATGCCCTCAAGGTCGACGTCCACGCCGTCCGGGACGATGATCTTCACATCGCCCATGACCGCGGTGGCCACGATGTCCACCACTCCGGTGCGGACCTCGGCCTCACGCAGGTCGAGCAGGACGTCGCCCATGACGGCGACCGCCCCGAGGCCCTGGTCGATCCGCCACTTGCCCCGGCGCTTGGAGTCGCCCATGACGGCCACGAACCAGCGACGCGCCCGGCCGCCCTGCGGCGCCGGAGCCGGAGCCGGGGCGTAGGCGGGCGCGTGGGAGTGGTCGGCCGACGGCAGGTCCGAGGTGATGACGGCCAGCTCAGCCTGGGTGACGGCGGTGTAGGCCATCTCCGTGCGCTCGGTCAGCTCGCCGAGAGTCAGCCGTCCCTCGACGGAGGCGACCCGCAGCCGTTCGACGACGGCCTCCCGCTCGGTGTCGGAGGCCCGTATCGCACCGGGATCGTTCATGAATCACAACATATCGCGAGTTCTCTCCGCGGTGGATCCTTCGCAAGGAGGAGCTACGGCCCGCGGCGGCCTACATCCCGGGTGCCGGGCGCCGGGCGGCCCGCGGGACGGCCGTGGCCCGGGCCGGCTGAGCCCTCCCACGGAGGCGGCCGACGGCCCTCCCGGCCACCTATTATCCGGAGACATGTATGAAGAACTGCTGGACGCGGTGGCCGGGAACGACGCCGAGCGGGTCGAGCACCTGCTCCAGAGCGGGACAGGCGCCGATCCGGACGGCGCCGGTGAGACGACGGCCCTCTACCGGGCCTCGGTGGACGGCCGGACGGCGATCGTGCGGGCGCTGCTGGCCGCCGGGGCCGACCCCGACCGGATCAGCGGCGGCGAGGAGGAGGGGCTGCCGCTGTGCGGGGCTGCGGCCTGCGGCCACGCCGAGGTCGCGCAGGCGCTGCTGGCCGCCGGGGCCGGGCCCTCCGGCCGGGAGGGCGGCGGGTGGACCGCCCTGCTGTGGGCCGCCTCCAACGGGCGGGCCGAGATGCTCGACCTTCTCCTGGCCGCCGGGGCCGACCCCGAGGAGGCCAACGACAGCGGTGAGACCGCGCTCACCCTGGCCACCCGGCGCGGGGCGCTGGGCGCCGTGCGCGCGCTGCTGGCGGCCGGCGCCGACCCCACCCGCTCCGACGGCGAGGGCGACACGCCGCTGGCCATCGCCTACGACTGGCTGGGCACGCAGTTGGAGAGCGCCCTGCTGGAGCAGGTCACCGAGCAGGCCCCCGAGGACTCCCAGTTCGTCGTGGGCCGCAGCCGCGCCTCCGACGGCACCGACCTGGTGACCGTCACGGCCGTGGGACCGGACGGCGAGCGCGCGGTCGAGGTCGTGTGCCAGCGCGGCCACGCCGCCGTCGCCACCCTCCTGGAGGTCGCGACCTCCGAGCGGCTGCCCTTCGACGAGCTGGTCGAGCGGGCGCTGCCGTACCGGGACATCGACGAGGAGGCCGAGACCTGGTGGACCGTGGCGAGCGCGCTGAGCGAGCGGGGCGACGAGGACACCTTCGAGGCCGCGGCGCGCCTGTGCGTCAGTGAGGACCCGCGCAAGCGGGAGTTCGCCGTCGACGTGCTCGCGCAGTTCGGCTTCACCGACGGCGCCAAGCCCTTCCTCGACCGGACGCTGCCGATCCTACGGCGGATGGCCGCCACCGAGGGCGACGAGCGGGTGCTGCGCTCGGTGCTCGGCGCGCTCGGCCACCACGCCGACCCGCGGTCGCTGCCCGAGGTGCTGGAGATCATCACCGCCGACGGCTGGACCCGCACCCAGGCCGACCCGGCCGCGCTGGCCGCCGTCCTGCCGCCGGGCCACGCCGAGGGGCTCGCGCTGCTCGTCTCCATGACGGAGGACCCCGACGAGGAGGTGCGCGACTGGGCGACCATGGGCCTGGCCGGGCTGACGGAGGACACCGAGCAGATCCGTGACGCGCTGGCCGCGCGGCTCGACGACGAGGACCTGACCACGGTGGCCGAGGCCACCCGCGGCCTGGCCGCCCGGGGCGACTCGCGCGCCCGCAGAGGCGTGGCCCGCGTGCTCGCCGAGAGCGACGAGGACGACGACTACGTCCGCGACCTGGTCCGCGAGTCCTAGGACACGGCCGGGCGGGGGGCTGGTCCGCGCCGGGCCCGGGGGCGCCGGTGGCCCGGCTCCCCCCGGACGTGTGAAGATCATGGAATGGGTGCTGAGATGGGGACAGCACCCGGTTACGGGTCCAGCTGAGTTCATCGGAGGCCGCGCGTGACCCATGACGTCTTCAACCAGGTCCCCCCGCTCACCGGTCACGACGTGTCCGCCGACCCCGCGCTGCTGGCGGGGACGGCCCGCGAGAACGCCGGCTGGGCCACCGAGGAGCTGCGCCGGCTCGGCACGCTCGCCGGGTCGGAGCAGGCCGGGGAGTGGGGGCGGCTGGCCAACGAGCATCCGCCGGTCCTGCGCACCCATGACCGCTACGGCCACCGGATCGACGAGGTGGACTTCCACCCCGCCTGGCACGAGCTGATGACCGTGGCGGTCGAGAACGGCCTGCACGCCGCCCCGTGGTCCAGTGCCCGGCCCGGCGCGCACGTGGCCCGCGCGGCCAAGTTCTACCTCTGGAGCCAGGTGGAGGCGGGGCACGGCTGCCCGATCTCCATGACCTACGCCGCGGTCGCCGCGCTGCGCCACAGCCCCGCGCTCGCCGCCGACTGGGAGCCCCTGCTGACCTCCCGCAGCTACGACTTCGGGCTGCGCCCGCCGCTGGGCAAGCGCGGGGTGCTCGCGGGGATGGCGATGACCGAGAAGCAGGGCGGCTCCGACGTCCGCGCCGGCACCACCCGGGCCGAGCCCCTGGGGGACGGCGGTTACGCCCTGACCGGGCACAAGTGGTTCAACTCCGCCCCGATGTGCGATGTGTTCCTGGTCCTCGCCCAGGCCCCCGGCGGCCTGTCGTGCTTCCTGCTCCCCCGGGTCCTGCCCGACGGCACCCGCAACGCCGTGCGTCTGATGCGGCTGAAGGACAAGCTGGGCAACCGGTCCAACGCCAGCGCCGAGGTGGAGTATCACGGCGCGGTCGCCTGGCTGGTGGGCGAGGAGGGCCGGGGCGTGCGGACCATCCTGGAGATGGTCAACATGACCCGGTTGGACTGCGTGATCGGCTCGGCGGCCGGCATGCGCTACGGCGTGACGCAGGCCGTCCACCACGCCACGCACCGCGGCGCGTTCGGCAGGAGGCTGATCGACCAGCCGCTGATGCGCAACGTCCTGGCCGACCTGGCCCTGGAGTCGGAGGCCGCGACCACCCTGATGACGCGGCTGGCCGGGGCCACCGACCGGGCCGTCGCCGGGGACCGGGCCGAGAGCGCGCTGCGCCGCACCGCGCTGGCGGTGGGCAAATACTGGGTGTGCAAGCGCGGGCCCGTCCACGCGGCCGAGGCGCTGGAGTGCCTGGGCGGCAACGGCTACGTCGAGGAGTCACAGATGCCCCGGCTGTTCCGCGAGTCGCCGCTCAACGGCATCTGGGAGGGCTCGGGGAACGTGGCGGCACTGGACGTGCTGCGCGCGCTGGGCCGCGAGCCGGAGACGCTGGAGGCGTTCTTCTCCGAGGTCACGCTCGCCGCCGGGGCCGACCGGCACCTGGACGAGGCCGTCGACCGCCTGCGCAAGTCCCTGGGCGACCTGACCGACATCGAGGCCCGCGCCCGCCGCGTCGCCGAGGACATGGCCCTGGTCCTGCAGGCCTCCCTGCTCGTACGGCTGGCGCCCGCGGCCGTCGCCGACGCCTTCTGCGCCTCCCGTCTGGCCGGTGAGGCGGGACGCGCCTTCGGCACCCTCCCCCCGCGCCTGGATCTGGACGCCCTCATCGAACGGGCCGTCATCTGACCCACCCCTGACGCCTCTGGTGGTAGGCCGCCACGGCCGCGGCGGCCCCGCCGTCGCCGGCCAGCAGCCGGACGAGCCGGTCGAGCCTGCGGCTCGCGCAGAGCGCGTAGGTCTCGGCCCACCACTCGGAGGGGTGGTCCCGGTAGCGGTCCAGGCCGAGCAGCGGACGGCAGAACCGCATGATCCTGCGCCACTCCGGGGTCCGGTCCGTCTCGTCCAGGTCGCACAGCGCGTGCCCGATCATGTGGTGGACCAGCGCCCCGGACGAGTGCGCCCCGCCGGCGATGACGACCGTGCGCCCCATGTAGAGGCCGGCGGAGTCGGCCACCCGGGCGTCGCAGGAGCCGTCCGGCTCCGGCTGGTCGGCGAGCGTGTCGGCGCCGAGCCAGATCCCGTCGAGGTCCTCGGCCAGCCGGGTCGCCAGGTGCACGGGGAGCCCGGCGAGCTCGTCCACCGCGGCCACCAGCTCCCGCCGTGGCGCCCCGGACCAGTGCCGGCGGATCACCCGCTCCAGCACTCCGCAGTCGCGGGTGCCGTCGCGGGGCAGCGGCTCGCGGTGGCCGGGGTAACCCGTCTGGTTCCAAGGTGGGATCCGCATCCGGGGCGCTCCGTTCTGCCGGGAAGTGTTTCCGGTGGTAAACGTCCGCCGGAGCGGCGTTCATTACAGGCAGATGCGCGGATGTTCGTTGTGGAAAGAACGCGATCCCTTACCGGCGCGTGCCCCATCCGCCGGTCTACTCTCATATCTGCGAAAACCGGTCGGATATCGCCGCCGCGATTGGCCCCTCGAAAAGGACTAATCATGAGAATCAGCTCCAGGAGACCGGGCGCGGCATGCGCCGTCCTCCTCTCGGGGATCCTCGCCGCGGCCCCCGGCACGGTCTCCGGTGCGCTCCCCGGCACGGTCTCCGGCGCGACCTCCCGCGCGGCCGCGCCGTCCCGGTGCGAGTCCGACACCGCCCGGGCGGTCGCCTCGCAGCTGGAGAGGGCACCGGAGGGGCGGTTCGTCCCGCCGGACACGCTCTCCTACGGCGACGGCGCGGAGGTGATCACGTTCCGGCCGCCGTCCTGCGGCGCCGCCCGCCGGGGCGCCGAGCGCGACTGCGACGAGGACGGCGTCCTCGACAACGCGGTATGCCTGTACGACCGCCGGGCGTTCGAGGGATCCCGTCAGGCCGTCAAGGTGACCGGGCCGATAAAGCTGAACGGGACGGGAATTATCATGTCCATAAAAAACGACCGCCCTTTCGTTTTTCTCGTCCGGCGGAGCCCGGACGAACGCGGGAGCTGTTTCCCGCCGGGCGGGGGCTACGGAAACACCGACCACGTGGGCGCGTGGCGCTGGGTGAACGCCCATCCCACCCTGCGCGACTGCCGTGATCTCTGAATCCGCGCGCCCGCCGGGCCCCGGACGGCCCGGCGCTCACCCGCCGTCCCGGGCCGCCGGCCGCGACCGGCCGGTCACCGCGTCCGCCCCTCGCCGTCGACCCAGCCGCTGACGGCGTAGGTCCGATACTCCTCGACTGCCGGACGGAGGGACCCGGCGTCGCCGGCGAGCCTGATGAGCTCGGTCGCCAGCAGCCCGCCCGTGGCCGGGCTGACGACGAACACCCCCAGCAGCGGCCCGTCCTCGAATCCGAACCCCCGCCCCGGCCTCCCCGACCGGTCCCTGAGCGGCCCGAGCGAGCGCAGGTCGCCCTGGCGGGCGAGGACCCGCCACAGCGCCGCCGCCAGCTCCGGCTCGACCACGTCGTGGGAGTGGAGGTTCTCCATCGCCCGGACGAGGCGGCGCGACCCCGCGATCGGCCAGACGGGCTTCTTCTTTGATAAAAACGGACAATGCGGGGTGGGG
>NZ_JBSFPS010000196.1:0-19596 GCF_053588315.1 Streptosporangium sp. NPDC003464
GGGCAGGGTGATGCCGGCGCGGGCGGCCTGGTAGCGGCGCCGGGCCGCCCGCCGCCGGCCGGGGAGTACGCAACCGCGGCGGAACCACCTCCGCCGCGACGACAGGCACATCAACTCGGGAGGAACGGCGACGCGGCAGTAACGGCATGTCCTCCATTCCAGCCGCCCACGGCCCGCATCCGACCGGACTACATGATCGTTATCGGGCAGGTCGGGGTGCCGTTAAGAAACGTGTCACCAGCTGCCAATCATGGGGTCGAGGAACCTGCGGACAGACGAAGGTGGCGGCTTGCCACTCGTGCGCGCTGTTCGCGCTGGTGTCCTCAGTCATGAGGAGGAATCTGGTCACCAGCAGGGGTTACTGTCTCCCTTCGGTACAACGCCGGATTCCGTTCCACCTCTTTGACCCCGTGTCCTGGGGAGAGTGCCTTGCCCGCCCCTGTCGTCGCGCGCATGATGACACGGTGGAGCTGGTGCTCGGCATCTTCGCCGCCCTCCTGGGGATCTTGTCCCTGCTGCGCGACGTGTTGGACTGGAAGCTGCCCAGGAAACGGCGCGTCACCGAGCGGGACGAGCGCGAAATGGGTCCAGTCCCCACGGCGGCGCCGACTGGGCCCGACAAGCCGCTCGGCTCCGGCGGAGTCTGGGTGGCGCTGACGGTGCAAGCGCTCCTCATCCTGTTCACCGTCGACGTGGCCCTCGGCCTGGGGTCGTTCTACGTCACCACCCCTGGCGGGAGCCCGTCAACGGCGGGCGGGCTGTGGGCGCTTGATGCGTTGCTGCTGGTGATGTCCCTCGTCTACGGGGCCATGGGGCTCTACCTGCGCTCGAAGGACATGCTCGTCGGGCCGATCAGTGATCGTGTCTATCTGTACGTCTGGTCCGGGGGCATCGGACTGGCGGCCGCCGTCCTGCTGTTGATCTTGCGTGCCGGTGACATGTTCTGAGACGACCGTCGTCCGCCGCGGCGTAGGCGCCGCCCTGCTCGGCGCCCTGATCGCCTCCACCGAGACGGCAGGGATCTGGACCATCCAATCCGGGATCTTCCCGGAGAACACCGCCAGGACCGGCGAGCGGCCACCGGACTGGGACTGACCGCGCCTCTGGACGGGGTCCCGGTGGTAATCGCGGAAAATCCAACGAACATGCCCCTGACCTGCTCTGGTATGAGGGCGTCGCAGGACTGGTGTGCCCGGTCGGCACGAGCCGAAGATACCGCCGACCTTGCCCGGGGCTCCGCGTCGATGCAGGTCGGCGGCTTATCCGTTGGAAATTTCTGCATTGCTACCGGGCTTCCTTCTCGCGCACGTGGACGGCCGGCCGCTGCGCGGCCTTCTCGGCCTCGGGGACCGGACACTCACAAAAGCCCGAATACTCGGTCGGGCGGCTGACAGCGTGCTGGGTGCGGTCTGTGAGCGGCGGGTTGGAGGGTGAGGTCGTCCGCGTCACCTGTCACCCGGAGGAACGGGTCAATGTCCCAACATGTTTTTCTGTCGGACCGTGCGGTACGGTCACGTCTGCTGCGCACGGTCACGGCTTCGGCGCTGACCATGAGTATGGCCGTGGCCGCGGCGTTCCCGGCTGCCGCCGCGGCCACGCCGTCCGCGGCCTGGAGCGGCACCGAGGCGCGGCGCGCTCAGCTGCAGCAGTTGGCGCGCAAGTTGGTGGACGCCGGGGCGCCCGGCGTGATCGTGCGGGTCGACGACGGCCGCGGCCGGCCGGTCGAGATCGCCGAGCAGGCCACCTGGACCAGACGGGATCACCTGCTCAAGGTGGGGGACGAGTTCCGGATGGGGTCCAACACCAAGACCATGACGGCCACACTCGTGCTGCAACTGGTCGCCGAGGGCAAGCTCGCCCTGACCGACCCGGTGGAGAGGTGGCTGCCCGGCAAGGTGCCCAACGGCAAGGCGATCACGTTGCGCATGCTGCTGAACCACACCAGCGGCCTGTTCGACTACACCGAGGACGCCGCGCTCCGGCCGTCGATCCTCGGCAAAGATCGGCGGCGGTGGACCCCGGCGGAGCTGCTCGCCGTGGGGGTGAAGCACGATCCGCTGTTCGCGCCGGGCACGGAATGGTCGTACAGCAACACCGGCTACGCCGCGATCGGCGCCGTTCTGGAGCGGGTCACCGGGAGGAGCCTGGCCGATCTCGTCCGGGACCGGATCGCCCGGCCGCTCGGCCTCAACCACACCTACTTCGCCACGGACTCCACCTGGCGTGGCCCCCATGCCCACGGCTACGAGCTGGATGCCGCCCACATGCCACCGAGTGTGCCGGCCGAGTTCAGGCACTTCGCCGGGGCACGTCGCAACGGCCACGTGGACGTCTCCGGCAATGCCCCCGGGTGGGGCGGGGCGGCCGGGGCGGTGGTGTCCACCACGCAGGACTGGGCCCGCTTCTCCACCGCGTTGACGTCCGGCAAGCTGCTGCCCGCCGCCCAACTGGCACAGATGCGCACCACCGTGCCGGTGGACCCACGGCAGCCGGACGGGCCCGGCTACGGGCTGGGCATCCAGACCGGTCCCACCCCGTGCGGCACCTTCTGGGGTCACGACGGCGGCATGCCCGGCTACCTCACCACCAGTGTCACCGACCGCACCGGGAGCCGCACCGCGACCGTCCTCATCTCGACGGAGTTCTGGAGCGAGTTCGGAGGCGCCCCGAAGATCGCCAAGGCCGCCCAGGCGCTCCAGAGCGCGGTGATCTGCACGATGTTCGGCAAGCCCGTGCCGGCCGCGGCTCACGCCGGCTGACCGGCGCGGCCGGCCCCGGACGCGGTGATGATCGCCGACACCAGGTCTTCGGCCTCGGCCCGCGACATCGCCGCGCCCGCGGCGCGCGCGGCCGCGAACCCGGCGGCGCCCAGGGCGGCCGTGGCCCGCTGTGTGATCATCCGCACGTCGGCGTCGCCGAGGTCGTCCCAGCCCCGCAGCACGGTGGCGCCCCCGAGCAGCCGTCCCGCGCGCTCCGGCCGGTCGCGGCACAGCTCGATCGCGGCGGCCACGACCGCGATCGAGGCCGCGACCGGCGTATGCCAGGTCAGCGTCAGGTGCACCGCCGGGTGGTCGAGCCGGCGTGCCGCCTCGTCCGGGGAGCCCTCCGCGACGTCCACCTGGGCGAGGACGCCCAGCAGCAACGCGGTCAGGTGCGGGGTCGACCGGCCGGGTGGCGCCTCGGCCAAGCCGGCCCGGGCGTGTTCGCGGGCCGGCCCCGGACGTCCGGCCCGCCGTTCCAGCCGCGCCAGGCCCAGGCGCACCTGAGCTCGCGACTCCGCCGACCCGGTCCGCTCGACCTGATCGAGCAGGTCCGTCAGCTGCCGCCGCCCGCCGTCCACGTCACCGGCCTGAGCCTGGTGCAGCGCGGCCGCCACCTCGTTCTCCATCGTGTGCTCGGGCATGCCGAGTTCCCGGAAGTAGCGGGTGGCCCGCTCGGCCAGCGCGGGCGCACCGGCCGGTTCGCCGGCCCGCTGCAGCGCCGAGTTCAGGGTGCTCAGCGTGATCGCCAGGCCCCACCGCTCGCCGAGTTCCTCGAAGCCGGTCAGCGCGCGTGCCAGCACCTCCGTCGCCTCGGCGGCGTGCCCGGTGTTCATGGCCAGCACGCCCTGGGCCAGCAGGGCCAACGACCGGCTCCACGGATCCGCCCGCCCGTCCGGGGAACCGGGCACGTCCGGTGCGGCTCGATCGCGTCCCGCGCTTACGGCGAGCACCAACCGGGCCATCTCCACAATGGGATGGGTGCCGGGGGCGAGACGCTCCAGCGCCTTCCTGATCCGGTCGAAGGCCGCTTCCGCCTCGTCGGGTCGGCTGATGGCCTCAGTGGTGGCGAGCGCGTGCGCCACGGCCACCAGCGCGCGTGCCCTCGGCTCGGTCGAGCCGCGGGCCTGGAGTACCCGGCCGAGCAGGTCCAGCGATTCCGGCGGGTGGTCCCGCAGGAACCAGAACCAGCACAGCGCGGCGCCGAGCCTGACCGCCAGGTCGGCGTCGCCCGACTCGACCGCCCAGCGGATCGCGGCCGACAGGTTGTCCCGTTCCGCCGACAGGCGGACCAGCCAGCGCAGCTGGTCGGACGTGCGCAGGTGCGAGTCCGCGGTCTCGGCCAGCTGGAGGAAGAACCCGGCGTGCCGCCCGCGTACGACGTCGACCTCGTCACGCAGGGCCAGTTGCTCGAGGCCGTATTCCCGGATGGTCTCCAGCACCCGGTAGCGCGGCTCGACCGGGTCGGCAGGCTCCACCGGGTGCAGCAGGGACTTGTCGGCCAACGCCGTCAGCAGCTCCCGGGCGTCGCCCGACCGGCCGATCGCCTCCGCCGCGTCCTCGGCGAAGGTGCCGGGCACGACCGACAGCCGTTCCAGCAGCGCTCGCTCGTCGGCGTCGAGCAGGTCCCAGCTCCAGGCCACCGCGGCGCTCAAGGTCCGGTGCCGCGGCAGTGCGGTGCGGCTGCCCCCGGTGAGCAGCCGGAAGCGGTCGTCCAGCCGTGCCGCGACCGCCTCGACCGGCAGGGCGCGCAACCGTGCCGCGGCCAGCTCGATCGCCAGCGGCAGGCCGTCCAGGCGGCGGCAGATCTCCACCGCCGCCGTCAGCGCGCCGCCTTCCAGGGTGAAGCCCGGCCGCACCGCGGCGGCCCGGTCGTGGAACAGCCGGACCGCCGCGCAGGCGCGGGCCTGCTCGGCCGTCGAGCCCGGTCCGGGCAGCTCCAGCGGGAGCACCGGGTGCAAGGTCTCACCGTCGATCCGCAGGGGTTCCCGGCTGGTGGCCAGCACCCGCAGCCCTGGGCACCGGCCGAGCAGGACCCCGGCGAGCATCGCGGCGGCCTCGATCACGTGCTCGCAGTTGTCCAGCACCAGCACCAGGTCGTCGTCGGCGAGTGTCTCGACCAGATGGTCCAGGACCGCCTCCGGGGTGACAGGCCGCGGCGGCACGCTCTGCTCGCGCCCCCGCAGCAGGTCGAGCACCACGCGGGGCACCTCGTCCGCGCCGACCGGTGCCAGCGGGACGGACCACACCCCGCCGGAGGGCGTGAGCTGCCGGCCGATGGTGTTGGCCAGCCGGGTTTTGCCCGACCCTCCGGGGCCGACCAGGGTGACCAGCCGGACTCGGCCGAGCAGTCCGGCCACGCGGCGGACGTCGTCGTCGCGGCCCACGAAGCTGGTGAGCGGGACCTCCAGATTGCCGTGCGATCGGCGGGAGCGGGGGAGTTCGCCGCGCAACACCGCCAGATGGGCCTCCTGGAGCTGCGGTCCGGGATCGCTGCCGAAACTGTCCGCCAGCAGGCCGCGGACCCGCTGGTAGGCGGCCAGCGCCTCGGCGCCGCGGCCGTTCAGCGCCAGGGCTCGGATCAGCTGGGCGTGCAGCCGTTCACGCAGGGGGTGCGCGGCGGTCAGCGACTCCAGCTCGGCGACCAGGTCGGGGTCTGCGCCCAGCGCGAGCTCGGCTTCGACCCGGTCCTCCAGGGTGGCCAACCGGGCCCGCTCGAGCCGTTCGGCCTCGGCGGCGGCGAACGGTGCCTCACGCACGTCCGCCAGGGCGGGGCCGCGCCACAGGCTCAGGGCCTCGCGCAAGGTGGCGGCGGCCTCGGCGGGCCGGGACTGCGCGTGCGCGCGCCGGCCGGCGCGGGCCAGCCGCTCGAACCGGACGGCGTCGACCGCGTCCGGTCCGACGGCCAGCCGGTAGCCGGCCGGGCCCGAGGTGAGCAGCCCGGGGTCGCCCAGGACGCGCCGTAACCGGGAGACCAGCGATTGCAGCGCGTGCAGGTGGTCGGCCGGTGCCACCTCGCCCCACAGCGCCTCGACCAGGGTCGCCGGCCGGACGGCACGCCCGGCGTCCAGCACCAGCCGGGCCAGCAACGCCCGCAGCCGCGCGCCCCCGACCCGCGTCGGGCCGGCAGCGGTGTCCAGCGCCAGGGGACCGAGGACGCCGACGCGCAGGCCGCCGAGAGCGGGACAGCGCCCCTCGATCGCATCTGCCATGGCCCGCAGTCTGTCAGAGAACGACGACGGCACCGTCCCGGCCCGAGGCAGCGACCCGGTCAGCCGGCGGCGGCGACGGACTCACCGCTCGCCTCACCCGAGCCGATCGTTGCTGATCAGGCGCATCCGCCCGATACGGCCCGCGGTCGAGGCGCATGTGGTCCGGCTCTGGTCAGTCGTCCCGCCGCTCCGCCAGCAGCAGCACCGGGACCAGCACGAGGGCGGCGTAGGCGGCCAGGAGCAGGGCGGCCACGGGCATCCCCGGCTGCGGATCCGGCTGGAGCGTCGTCAGCGATCTGGCGAGCCCGATGAAGGTGTAGTGGACGGCGCGCTCCTGCAGCGAGCTGGGGAGCACCGCGGGCAGGGCGCTCATCACCACGAACGTCACCGCCATGAACACCGTGACCGCCGCCCCCGTCCCGCGCACCGCCGCACCGACCGCGAACCCGAACACCGCGATGAAGACCGTGTAGGCGACGCTGCCGAGCAGGGCCTTCCACGCGCCGCCATCGCCCAGCCCGATCCCGAGCCCGTCCGGGTAGAGGGCCTGGGTCAGGAAGAACGTCCCGAACGTGAGCGCCGACGCCACCGCCGCGACCACCGCGGCCAGCACCGCCAGCTTCGCCGTCAAGAGCCGCCGCCGCTGCGGAACGGCCAGCAGCGAGCTGCGGATCTGCCCCGTCGAGTACTCCGACGTGACCGTCAGCACTCCCAGCACCCCGAACGCGAACTGCGCCAGCAGTACGGCGCTCAGCGGCTCAAGCGGGTCGAACCCGCCCTCCACCAGCCAGGCCTTGGGCAGCGCCGCCGCTTCGACCGGATCGACCGACAACGCCGTCAGCGCTCCGAACACCGGCACGAGCAGCGTCGCCGCCCCCAGGCACCACCACGTCGACCGCACCGACCCGAGCTTGATCCACTCCGACCGCACGATGTACCGGATGTCTGTCATGACTGCCTCTCCAGAGCGTGGTATTCGACCGCTTCGCCGGTGAGGTCCAGGTAGGCCTCTTCGAGGGAGGAGCGGTGTTCGGCGAGGTGGATGATCGGGATGCCGGCTCCGAGGAGGAGTTCTCCGGCGTGGGTCGCGTCGACGCCCTTGATGAGCAGGTCGCCGCCTTCGACGGTGACGTCTCCGCCGGCTCGGGCGAGCAGCCCGACCGCCGTGCCCGTCTTCGCCTCGGGGACCCGGAGCTCGATGGACGCCGTCGCCACCAGATCGCCGATGGGGGCGTCGGCCAGGAGCCTGCCGCGGCCGATGACGATCAGGTGGTCGGCGGTGTTCTGCATCTCGGCCATCAGGTGGGACGAGACGAAGACCGTCCGGCCCTCGGCTGCCAGGTCCCGCATCAGGGTGCGGACCCACTGGACGCCCTCCGCGTCCAGGCCGTTGACCGGTTCGTCGAACAGCAGGACGCCGGGGTCGCCGAGCAGGGCCGCGGCGATGCCGAGCCGCTGGCGCATGCCCAGGCTGAACCCGCGGATCCGGCGGCCCGCCACTGCGGCCAGCCCGGCCAGCTCCAGGCAGGCGTCCACCCGGCGCTCCCCGATGCCGTTGGCCGCCGCGATCACCCGCAGATGGTTCCGGGCGGTCCGCCCGGAATGCACCCCTGAGGCGTCCAGCAGCGCCCCGACCCGGGTGAGCGGCCGGTCGAGATCGCGCAGCGGCCGCCCGTCGATCAGGACGCGGCCCTTGTGCGCCCGGTCGAGCCCGAGGACGAGCCGCATAGTGGTGGATTTGCCCGCGCCGTTCGGTCCGAGGAACCCGGTGACGCGTCCCGGACGGACCGTGAAAGTGAGCCCGTCGACGGCCGCGGCCCTGCCGTAGCGCTTGACCAGACCAGTGACTTCGATCATCTTGTGCCTCCCGGACTCCACGGTCGCCGATCGGGCGGGCGGGCCGCTTCCGCCCATGGTGCCGATCACGCTTCGGACCGTGGGGGGAGGCGGCGGGACGGACCCTATCGATACGGTCGGGTCGTGAACGCGATGCGCCCGTGGCACTGGACCGCCCTGGACGCCGTCGCCATCCTGCTGCTGGCCGGGCTCGCCGCGGACGGTGACGGCGAGCCCGACCTGTTCCTGCCCCTGCTCCTGGTCACGGCCCCGGTCCTGCTCCGCCGCAAGTACCCGGTGCCCGTCCTGATCTGGACGAACGCCATCACCTACCTGCTCGTCCTCAAGCTGGACGCCACCATGCAGCCCGCCGCCTGGATGTTGGCCTCCTACTCGGCCGCCGTCCGGTCGAGACGCGCGGCCGTCCTCACCTGCGCCGGCACCTGGCTGCTGGCCCAGGGGATCGTCCTCCGCCAGGACGGCATGACCCCGCTCCAGCTCGCCGTGGTCCCGCTGATCGCCGCGCTGCCGCCGTGCGTGCTGGCCGACGCCGTCCGCCAGGGCCGCGGGTGGATGACCGCCTTCGCCGACCAGCAGCGCCGCCGCGCCGACGCCGAAGCCGAGGCCCGGATCGCCGCGGAACGCCTGACGATCGCCCGCGAACTGCACGACGTCGTCGCCCACGGGGTGACTCTGATGACCGTCCAGGCCGGCGTCGCGCGCCTCCGCTCCGCCCCCGACGACCCGCTCCACGAGGTCGTCGAGACGATCGAGCGGACCGGCCGCTCCTCCCTCGCGGAGATGCGCCGCCTGATGAACCTCCTCCGCAGCGACGACGCCGACGGCCTCGCCCCCCAGCCCGGCCTGGCCGACCTGGGCGACCTGGTCGCCGCGGCGTCCGCAGCGGGCCTGCGCACCGAACTGGTGATCTACGGCACCCCGCGGCCACCGGCCGCCGGCGCCGACCTGGCCGCCTACCGGATCGTCCAGGAGGCCCTGACCAACGCCGTGAAGCACGCCGCCACCAGATCGGCGACCATCGAGGTCACCCACGGGGCCGACGGCGTCCGCCTGCGGGTGTCCAACCCCGGCCCGGTCGCCGCGCGCGGCACGGGCCAGGGCATCCCCGGCATGGTGGAACGGGCCCGCCTCTACGGCGGCACGGTGAGTGCCGAGCCCACGTCCCCGGACGGCTGGCAGGTAGAGGCCTGGCTCCCCTACGGTTCCGAAGAGACCACCCTCACACTGGACGAGGCCCGTCAATGATCCGAGTCATGCTCGCCGATGACCAGGCCCTCCTCCGGGTCTCGCTCTCGGCCCTCCTGAACACCGAACCGGGCATGCGGGTCGTGGGCACCGCGGAGAACGGCGTCGAGGCGACGGAGCTGGCCGTAGCCCTCCGCCCCGACGTGGTGTTGATGGATGTGCGCATGCCGGGAATGAACGGCATAGACGCCACCCGGAAGATCACCGAAGACCCGTCGATCCGCGTCGTCATCCTGACCTCGTTCGACCTGGACGAATACGTCTTCGCCGGCCTCCGCGCGGGCGCCAGCGGCTTCCTCCTGAAGGACTCACCCCCGGAGGACCTCCTGACGGCGATCCGCGTGGTCGCGGCCGGCGAGGCCCTGCTGACCCCGGCGGCGACCCGTCGCCTGATCGAACGCTTCACCGCCACACCTCCGTCCCTCGCCGACCGTCTCCCCGAATCCACCCCGTCCCGCAAGGTCCTCGCCACCCTCACCGACCGGGAACGAGACGTCCTGGCCCGGGTGGCCCGAGGCATGTCCAATGCCGAGATAGCCGCCGACCTGGTCCTGGCCACCAGCACGGTCAAAACCCACCTGACCAACCTGCTCGCCAAAACAGCGGCCCGCGACCGAGCCCAACTGGTCATCTTCGCCTACGGATCCGGCCTGACCACCGCGCCCTAGAGCCGTGCGGGTGCAGGTGAAGGCGCGGCGAGCCTGGGCTTCCATGCGCAGCCCGCCCTACCTGGCCACCGGCCACCCCGTTCTTCAAGGATGGTGTCTCGGGGCGTCCGCCGTCTTCGCCGCGGCGTCGCGGAGCAGCCCGGGTGCCAGCCGCCGGTGGACCGCGGACAACGGAGGCCACACGCTGTGGCCCAGGCGCCGGTCATAGCGCAGGAAGGTCCCCAGCGACACCCGCCCATCGGCTGCCTGGACGAGAAGGTTGCCGGTCAGAAACCAGGAAGCGGCCTCGAGCCGGATCCAGTCTTCGCCACGTCCGGCGATCAGCCATCCGGCCACGGTGTCCGGCGATCGCCCCCGGCTGAGCCGGAGACCGAGGAGACCGCGCCAGATCAGCCGCTCGGCGGCACTGGGGACGTCGCCGAACATCGCCCGGGCCCACCGCTCCGGTGTCGCCTCCGCGTCCGTGGCGAGGGTGAAGTGGTCGACGTAGTCGATGTCGGACAGCGAGCTGAGAGCGAGGACGGACTCGGGAACGTTGTGCGTTCCCACGGCACTTTCGACGGTGGCCGCGCTGCCGCCTTCCGGACCGGGGCGGCCACGGTCCCGCCACGTGTGTTCCAACCGCCGGGTGAAAGCAGGCAAGACGATGCGGCGCCGAAATGTCGTGATGGCGGCCGTGTACAGCCGCCCTGGCAGGCTGTTGGGGTTCATGAGGACCGCCGTCCGAAGCTCCTGCCGGCCGCTCGCGGCCGGCGCCCACCCCAGGCGCGTGACCGTGCGGACGGTCTTGCCCGCCGGTCCGAGGGCGCACTCGTTGTCGGGCTCGTACACCCAGGTGAACGGCGCGGACCCGGCGCCGGGCGGGCGGAATGCGCACGCCTCTTCCAGCTGTTCATCGCTTTACCTCCGGTTATGTATACGCCACCGTATAAACTGAGACTAGCCCGATTTATACGGTGGCGTATACACAGTGGAGAGGTGAGGTGAGGCACATCATGGGCGCGACCCGCACGCCGCGTGAGAGGTGGATCGAGGAGGGGCTGCAGGCGCTGGCCACCGGCGGCCCGGACGCCGTCCGCGTCGAGGCGCTGGCCAAGAAGCTCGGCGTCACGAAAGGCGGGTTCTACGGGTCGTTCGCCGACCGCGACGCGCTGCTGAAGGCGATGTTGGAGACCTGGGAGCGGGAGAGCACCGACGAGGTGATCGACCGCGTCGAGCGCGAGGGCGGCGACCCGAGGGCCAAGATCCAGCGCGCGGGCGTGCTCACCTTCTCCGACGACCGCCTGCTGCCCATCGACCTCGCGATCCGCGACTGGGCCCGGCGCGACGAGGCGGTCGCCGAGCGCTTGCGACGGGTGGACAACCGGCGCATGGCGCTGCTGCGCGAACTGATCGGCACCTTCTGCTCCGATGCCGACGAGGTCGAGGCCCGCAGCATGCTCGCCTTCTGCGTGGCGATCGGCGAGCACTTCCTCGCCGCCGACCACGGCGACCGCACCCGGGCCCAGGTCCTTGCCCGCGCCGCCGACCTGCTGCTCGACCGCCCCCGCGGAGACCACAGCCACTGACCGGCCCGGCACCGACGGGGTGCCGCCGGCCGCCCGGCGTCCCTCCGCCCGCAACGCCGTCGTGGACGTATGTGGCACGCTGGTCGGCGGCCGGCGACACGTCCGGGAGAAGCCCGCCGATCCGGAGGGCTTCCAGACCGTCCCTGGGAGGGAGGGGCATGCCTGAGTCCGAGGGAATGGACCTGCTGGAGCGGCACCGGACCGCCCTGACCGGTTACTGCTACCGGATGCTCGGCTCGCCGTTCGAGGCGGAGGACGCCGTGCAGGAGACCTTGGTGCGCGCCTGGCGGAGTCTCGACCGGTTCGACGAGGGCCGTGCGCCGCTGCGGTCGTGGCTCTACGCCATCGCCACCAATGTCTGCCTCGACATGCTGCGGGGCGCCCGGCGCCGGGCCCGGGCGATCGACCTCGGCCCGTCCGTGCAGGCCGGTCCCGACCTCGGAGCGCCGCTCCCGGAGAGCGCTTTCGTCCAGCCGGCGCCGGACGGCCGCCTGCTGCCCGTCGGCGGCGATCCGGCGGAACTGGCCGCGCAGCGCGACACGATCCGCCTGGCGTTCGTCGCCGCGCTGCAGCACCTACCGCCCCGCCAGCGGGCGGTGCTGATCCTGCGCGACGTGTTGTGCTGCAGGGCCGACGAGGTCGCCCGGCTGCTGGACACCACCGTCGCGTCCGTCACCAGCGCGCTGCAACGCGCCCGGGCGAAGCTGAGGGCCGTCTCCGCCGACCCGGGCGAGCCGTACCAGCCGATGGACCGGGCGCAGCGGCGTCTCCTCGCCCGGTACTGCGACGCCTTCGAGCGCCACGACGTCGAGGCCATGATGGCGCTGCTGCACGAGGACGCCGTCACGTCCATGCCGCCGTTCCTGTGGTGGCTGCGTGGACGGGCCGCGATCCGCCGGGCGCTGCTCGCGGCCGGGCGGCCCTGCGCGGGCGCACGCCTGGTGCCGACCACGGCCAACGGCTCGCCCGCGTTCGCGCAGTACCGGCCGACCGGGCCGGGCGGCAGGCTGGAGCCGTTCGCGCTCGTGGTCCTCTCGCTCTCGGGCGGGCTGATCGTCGAGGTGACGACCCACCTCGACGCCGACCGGCTGTTCCCGCTGTTCGGTCTGCCGGACGCCCTGGAGCCCGAGGCGACGTCCTGAAAGATCTCCCGGACCGGCCGATGAGTTTCCGACCGCCGCTCCGTACTACCCGCGTACCCGGTGGCGGTCACCGGGACCGGAACGGAAGGACGGCGACACGATGGCGGACTACGCGGATGTGAACGGCGTGCGCATGTGGTACGACGAGCGGGGCGGAGGGGAGCCGCTGGTGCTGCTGCACGGCGGTTTCTCCGACAGCAGGGACTTCGACGGCAACCTCGGCGCGCTGGCCGACCGCTTCCGGCTGCTGCTGCCCGAACGCCGTGGCCACGGCCACACCGCCGACGTGCCGGGGCCGATCACGGCCGAGGTGATGGCGCGGGACACCATCGCGTTCCTGGACAAGGTCGTCGATGGGCCGGTACGGCTGGCCGGCTACAGCGCCGGCGCGATCGTGGCGCTGCGGGTGGCCGTGCGCCGCCCCGACCTGGTCGACCGGCTCGTCCTGATCAGCGGCGCCTTCGACGCGGAGGGCATGATCATCCGACCCTCCGCCGAGGGTCCGCTGCCCCCTCCCTTGGTCGCGGCCTATGCGGAGGTGTCGCCCGACGGCGCCGATCACCTCCCGGTCGTGGTGGCCAAGATCGTGCGGGCGGTGGCCGAGGAACGCGGCCTGACGCCGGCTGATCTCCGCGCCGTGACCTGCCCGGTGCTGGTCATGACCGCCGACGACGACATCGTCACGTTGGAGCACACGCTGGAGCTGTACCGGGCCCTCCCTGACGCCCAGCTGGCCGTCGTTCCCGGCGCGTCCCACGTCCTCCTCCACGAGAGGCCCGGGCTGTGCACCGGGTTGGTCGCCGATTTCCTGACCGCCGATCCCACACCCACCTGGATGCCTGTCCGCCGTGCCGGCGGAGGCCCTGCAGAGGGCTGATCCCCACCGACGCCCGTGCCGTACCGAGCGCTGCCCAGGCCGGTGCCCGGTACGGCACGGCCGTCGGCCGGGACCCGCGGATCAGTGCCCGAGCCGTTCGGCGACGGCGGAGGGACCGGCGGGCCGGCGGCACGACGGGGCGGTGTGCGTGCGCCACCGCGACAGCGCGTTCCGCGCTCCGGTGCGGGCATTCCCCACCAGGCACCTCAGGTCGCCACCAGGCACCCCAGATCGCCGGCATGCCTTCAGCCGGCGACGGGGGAGGCGGAGTAGGAGACGCGGACCCGGCCCTTCTTCAGCTTCACCGCGGGGATCGTCACCTGTTCCAGCTCCGCGAGGCTGCGCACGTGCGTGCCGCCGCACGGAGCGGTGTGCAGGTCGCCCAGCCGTACGACCCGGCGTCCCTCGCCGTCGTGGCCCGAGGTGACCGGCAGGTCGTCGGCGATGGCCATGCCCACGGACGCGCGCAGCCGGTCGGCGGCCTTGTCCCGCTCCTCGGCGTCGGCCAGGTGCGCACCGGTCTCGGGCGAGGTGAACTCGATGCGGGCCTGGGTGGTAACGGCGCAGGAGACAACGGATATGCAGGTCAGCGGCCTGTCTTCCAGGCCGCGCCGAGGGCCCATGCAGGGGCTCCGACCTGCATGTCCGTTGGAAGTTTCTTCATTGCTACCGGGACCCCACGACGAAGGCCCCGTGCCGCCGTTCCAGGCGGCCGAGGCCTTCCACGTGTGCGTACCGGTGTGCGTGTCGCCTCTCGGCGAAAGGCGCAACACGGCTCCAGCCGAACGGTAATCCGCGAAGGCAACAGGTGAGGCCCGGGGACACTGGGCACACCGGCCACGGAGACTGTAACCACGGCGCGGCCGCCGATGTTCCCGGCCGGCGAACTCCTGAGCGGCGGCAAGGACGGTCAGGTGATGTGCCGCAGCAATGCCGCGACCGCCGCGGGCGGCTCGCCCGGGGGCCGTACCACCATCACCCTCCAACTGGGTGCGTGCCGGGCGAACCGGTACGTTGGCAGGTCGGGGAAGTGGTTCGCGATAGACGGGGGCATGATGCAGACGCCCAGGTTGTTGCGGACCAGCTCGGACGCGGCCACGATGTCGTTGACCTCGAAGGTTGTGCTGCGGTCGACGCCGGCGGCGCGAAAGGCCCGGTCGACGGCGTGGCGGATCGCCCAGCCGGGGGTGAAGTCCACCAGGGGCAGCCGGGCGACCTCGGCCAGTTCGACCCTGCCCTCAGCAGTTCTCACGATGAGATCCCGCTGTGGTGAAGCCACCAGAACCATGTCCTCGCGGGACAGCAGCCGGGTCACGAGCCCCCGCTGCTGCTGGCGGTCGAGCGCCACCACCGCCAGATCCACGGTGCCCTCGCGCAGGGCGTGCCGAATGTCGGCCACCGCCGCCTGGCGTAGCTGGACCAGCACTCCCGGGTGCTCCGACCGCAGCGCGGCCAGTGCGTGGTGCAGTCCCGCCCAAACACCCTGCATCGTGCCGACGGTCACCCGGCCGCGCAGTTCTCCCTTGGCCGCGTCGACCGCCTCGCGCGCCAGTTCGGCGGCGCGCAGCGCCGCTCGTGCCGCGGGTACGAATGCTTCACCGGCCGGCGTGAGCGACACGCGGTGTGTGGTCCGGGTGAACAGCGGAGTGCCGAACTCGCGTTCAAGGGTGCGGACCGTGCCGGAGACGGCGGACTGGACCACGTGCAGGCGCCTCGCCGCCGCCGTGAACCCACCTGCCTCAGCCACCGCGACGACGACTTCCATCTGCCGCAGGTCCATCATCCGCTCCCAGTGCCGCAGCGCCCGTCCGAAGGACGACGATCTTCACAGCATCGTAGGCGGACGAGGCGTCCTCGGCCTCGGCTCAGACACGGATCAGGGAGAGCGTCGACCAGGTGCTCCGCCGAGAACCGGGTCCGCAGTTCCTCGGTACGGATCACTCGCGAGACCAGCAGGTCGTTGGTGCCGTTGTCGCCCGGCTCGGCGATCCGGGCCGCCGCGTCGTGGCACTCGACCAGGATGGTCTCGTGGGTCTCCAGCAGCCGTGAGCGCATTGCCGGGACTTCCTCGACGCCATCCGACGGCCGTGGAGTCGAGGTGATCTCGGCGACGCCGGGGATCGCCTTCCGCGGCGCCGCCCAGGGGGCTGGACCGGCCGGATGAGTTGTCCAGGAGTTCATGCGGTGACGGCCAGGGGGGCATCGCTGTCACCTCCGGGGCGGCGTCGGCCAGGGCCCCGGTGCTCAGTGATCCAGTAGAGCAGTGCCAGGACCGGCAGGGCCGTGCCGAGGACACTGACCGCGCCCCAGCCACCGGCGTGGTAGGCGATGGAGCCGGACTCGGATCCGAGGGCGCCACCGAGGAAGAAGGTGGCGATGAAGGCGCTGTTGAGGCGGGCTCGGGCGTTGGGGTCGAGCTGGTAGATGGTGTGCTGGCCGAGGATGAGGGTGACCTGGACGGCCATGTCGAGGGCGATGGCGGCCAGGGCGATCAGCACGATGCTGTGCTGACCGAAGCCCGCGACGGCAAAGGCCAGCGCGGCGACGACGAGCGCGGCGCCGGTCATGGGTCGGGCCAGCCTGCGGTCGGCCCAGTGGCCGGCGAGCGGGGCGATGGCCGCACCGGCGGCTCCCACGAGCGCGAACATGCCGACGCCGACGGGGGAGTAGTGGAAGTGGGGGCCGGTGAGGACGTAGGAGACGGTGGTCCAGAAGGCGCTGAAGGCACCGAACATCGCCGCCTGGTACAGGCCGCGGCGCAGCAACTCCGGGTGTGTGCGCACCAGTGTCACCGTGGAGCGCAGCACATGGTGGTACGGCACGGATGTGGTACGCGCGTGCTGGGGCAGCGCGATCCGCAGCGTCACGGCCAGGACGGCCATCAGGACGGCGGAGCCGAGGTAGACGACGCGCCAGCCCGCGACGTCGGAGACCAGGCTGCTGAGCGTGCGGGACAGCAGAACACCGGTGAGCAGGCCACTCATCACCCGACCGACAATGCGGCCGCGCGCGTGGTCAGGGGCCAGGCTCGCGGCGAAAGGGACCAGGATCTGGGCGACGACCGACGTAGCGCCGCTGATCATCGAGGCGGCCAGCAGCATGGGGAAGCCGGTCGCGAGACCGGCCGCGACCAGGGCGAGGGCGGTGATCGTCAGCAGTGCGGTGATCAGCCCGCGCTTCTCCAGCCGGTCGCCGAGGGGGACCAGGAAGAGCATGCCGATCACGTAGCCGACCTGGGTGAGGGTGATCAACGCACCCGCGGTGGCGGTGCTGACATGGAAGACGTCGCGCAGCGACGAGAGCAAGGGCTGCGCGTAGTAGAGGTTGGCGACCGTCGTACCGGTGGCGACGGCCAGCAGGGCGATCAGCCAGCCCGGTACGCCGTGAGCGGGCTCTGTGCCGACGCTCTTCCGGCGTGAAGTGCGAACTGTGGATGACTGGGACACGGAGACCTTCTTCGTAGGACAAGGCACCTTCCTCGGTGCTTTCACGGGCACAAGCGCTCGGCGGCGCTCCCCGCTTCCCCATCCACGGCGATGGTTGGAGATGTCAGTCATCTCATCCAGAGATCACCGCCGATGACGCCGTGTTCACCGGCACGTGTTGTGTGCGGCCGGCGCCGCATCCTCGGCTCATCCGTCCATGGTTCGGCGCAACCGGTCCCCAGGAGCGAGATCGTCGACGTGCCCGGATCCAGGGGCCGCACCACTGATCTTTGATCCGTGGTGTCATGACGACTTGAGGACCAGGTTGGTCTCAGCCAGGCAGCCGTCGATCAGATGCGGCCGATACTGGATCTCTTCAACTCCTGGTAGTCGCGCCAGGTGAAGCCCGCCGCCTCGCCCTTGCGCCGCCGGTAGCGATGGACCCGGTAGATCAGCCGGGAGCGCTGTCCGGGCCGGTAGCGGGCCAGGGATGCGCCCGAGGCCCTGCCCGCACGGCGGTCCGGCACCCCCACCACCGGCGTCAGGCCACGCCGTCCCCACGGACGGGCCGCCGGTGGCCTCATCGTCCGGCCGCACTCGTCGTCGAAGCAGACCCGCGCGCCCAGGTCCGCCGCCGCAGCTCCAGGCCCGGCGCCACCGGTCGGCCGACATCCGCGTAACCCGTAGTTCTCCGGCCACCTGCTCATCGGTGTCTCCACAGGCGAACAGTCCGGCCGCGCGCAGCCGTACCCGCTCGCGCTTGGCTCGTTGGACGGCGCTCAGCCCACCGCCCTGCGCACACCGCATGACCTGGGCATACCGCAGCAAACCGGCACATTCACACGATCACCGAACATCACGGATTAAAGGTCACCGAGTCATGGCCCCGCCGACCGACTCCCGTGACCCCGCCGCCGGGTCACGGTCATGACGAGGCCGGTGCCGCCGCGCCGGACGTCAGAGCCGCCTGCACGATGCGGATCGCCTCGGCCGCGTCGATGCCGACGCTGGCGATCACGGCCGCGTAGTCGGCGGCGGCCCGGCGGGCCCGCTCCCGGCCCTCCTCACCGGCGGCCGACACGAACGAGCCCGCCCGCCCGCGCGTCTCGATCAGCCCCGCCTCCTCCAGCTCCCGGTAGGCCCGGCCGACCGTGTTGACGGCCAGGCCGAGGTCGGCCGCCAGGTGACGGATGGTCGGCAGCCGGGCGCCCACGGCCAGCGTGCGGTCCTGGATCTGCCGGGCGAGCTGGGCCCGCAGCTGCTCGAACGGCGGCACCGGCGAGGCCGCATCGATGACGATCATTGCAGGCCCACCGCGCGCCGCGCCGTGGCCGCGTACGACGGCGCCCTGACATGGACGGCGACGAAGGCGAGCGCCCCCAGCACCAAGAAACCCACCGAGGCGGCGCTCCACCACCCGGGCGCGAACCCGGACAGCAGCACCACCGGCAGCGCCCACAGCACAGCCGGCGCGGAGCCCTCGCGCGCGTCCTCGATCCGCATGACGACGTCGGCCGTCAGCGAGACCTCGTCCTCGGCCACGACGGGCCGGGCCAGCATCTCACGCAGTTGCAGGACGGCGCCGAGGGTGACTCCGGTCACGGCGACCAGCAGCACGACGGCGGCGTGCCGTGCGGTGCCCTCGGTGACGACCAGCGCGCTCACCCCCAGCGCGAACGCGCAGGCGAAGGTGGCGCCCGCCATGACGGCGTAGGGCCGTCCGAGCAGGGCGGTCCAGCCGAGCTGCACCGGATGGGTCACCCGCCGCGGCAGTGTCGCCCCGACGCGCCGGTCGACGCGCCGCACCCAGGCGTCCAGCAGCGCCTGGGTCAGCAACAGCGCGACGATCGACACGCTCAGCACCAGCACCGGCACCAGCCGGTGCGACCCGGACCCGCCGGAGGCGGAGGCTCCCGGCAGGGCGGCGACCTGCGCCAGGGAGGCCGCGATTATCAGCACGGCCAAAAGGACGCTGCCCAGCAGCCGCACCCGCCGCCGCGCCGCCAAGCGCGCGGCCAGCAACGGCGTCGGCGGGCCGTCGCTCAGGCCGTGCCGCCGCAGCCAGGTCTCGGCGCACCGGATGTCCGCCGACGGCGGTCCGGCGTCGGACATGGAAGCGTTCGTCATGCCCCCTCCTTTTGTCGCAAGTTTTGTAGCAACATGGTGCGTCATACCTTGCGACAAAGTCAACGTCCAGGGCCCTCGTCGTCCCGACGATGCAAGCCCGGCTCAGCGGTGACCGTCGCCCAGGTGTGCGCGAACACCCGCAGAGCGTGAAGGCGATTACTCTCAGCTACTAATCACTCTTAACGAGTCCGCCACTTCGGCGGACTCGGGCCTGACAGCCGCCAGCGGGTGAGCACTCATAGCTACCGGACCTTGAGTCCTGCGCAAAGATCGTGCCCCACCGGTCGGTCGGGAGAGTTGATCGCCGCTGGGATGTCGTGCCCACCCGTAGCGGTGTGAGCACTGCTTGATTAGTTCGCTGACGGTTCTCCCGCAGGCTGTCGAAATCGATCGGTGTCGAAAACGGGGAAGCGTTGCGCCTGTTCGTGGCAGATGACTGGGCCGAGCAGCATCACGACGTCGAGCTGATGGACGCCTCGGGGCGCAGGTCGGCCAAGGGCCGCCTGCCCGAGGCAACGGTGGGGATGACCAAGCTGCACGCGATGATCGCCGAACAGCTCGATGAAGCGGCCGAAGAGGCCCAGGCGGTGATCGGGATCGAGACCGCCGCGGTCCAGGCCGCGCTGCGCACAGAGCACCTGGGTCGGCCGGCGGCCGTGACCGCTGTCTACGCCGCCACCATCGGCTCAGCGGTGGCGGTCCTCACCGTGCCGGGC
>NZ_JBSFPS010000197.1:0-19498 GCF_053588315.1 Streptosporangium sp. NPDC003464
AGCCCAGGGCGTAGGGGCCGGAGCCGCGTGAGGCGTACACGCGATAGCGGTAGTAACCCGGCGTGCCGGTGTAATCGATCTTCTCGTCGGGGCCCGGCCCCTCCGAGAGGGCGACCGTGAGCCAGCCGAGGGCGCCCCATTTCTGGAGATAGAGGTCGAAGTCGACGCCGTCGGCGGCGTCCAGGCAGCCGGAGTGGAGGCCCGTGACGCTCGCCCGGTAGTAGCGGTTGTCGGGCTGGTAGGCGCCCTGACCGGCGCTCAGCCTGCCGGTGACGTTCTTCGGGTAACCCTTGCAGGCCGCGACGGCCGGCGGACTGCCGCCGTCGGTCACCAGGGTGAGGCCGTAGGTCGTGAGGATCTCGCCGAGCGGCTGGAAGTAGGTGACGCCGCCCGTGGTGCAGTTGCCGGAGCCGCCGGAGGTGACCCCCTGGGCCTGGTCCTGGGAGACGAAGGAGCCCCCGGAGTCGCCGGGCTCGGCGCACACGTTGGTGCGGGTCAGCTCGTAGATGCTCCCCTGGGGGTAGGCGACGCTGGCGTCGCGCTGCAGGACCGTGCCGCAGTGCCAGTCGGTGGTGGAGCCGGCCCGGCAGACCGAGGCGCCCTCGATGGCCACCCTGGAGCCTCTGACGCGCACGGTGCCGCCGCTGCCGTTGTTCACCAGCGGCCTGGGCGTCCAGTTGGCGTTCACGGCGACCCAGGAGAAGTCGCTGCCCGGGAAGGTCGACCCCCGGAAGACGCCCTGGGCCGCCCGGTTGAAACCGGTGGTGGTCTCGTCCACCTTGCCGCAGTGGCCGGCGCTGACGAAGCCCTTCTGGGCTCCGCGGGTCACGGAGAAGCCGATCGAGCAGCGGTGCACGGTGCCGATGTAGTAGGGGTCGCCGCCCACCAGGTCGTAGAAGGGCCGGGGGTCCTCGCCGGAGGGCAGCACGCTCACCACGGCCCCGTCCATGTCGATGCTCTTCATGATGACCTCGGTCTCCGAGGTCTCCTTGGACAGGACGACGACCTTGTTGGTCTTCACGTCGATGTAGCTCACCGTCCCGCCCTTCGGGCGGCCGAGCAGAACCTCGTCGATCTTCTTCTTGGTCGACACGAGCTTCGTCATCGACGTGCCGACGACCTCGGGCCGGGCGCCGCCGGCGATGATCTGGGGGATGTCGGCGGGGTCGGTGGTGGCCACCACGAGGATCTGCGCGGTGGTCCCGACGAACCAGGAGCCGCCGAAGTGCGGGCCCAGCCGGTGGCGGAGGTCCTCCTCGACCAGCGCCAGGCGGGCCTCGTTGGCCAGGCGGGCGTGGACCTGTTCCCGGCTGAGACCGAGATCGCGCTCAAGCGCCTCGATCATGCCCGGCGGCGGGTTCCAGGCGGTCAGGACCGCCGGGCTGTCCGCCGTCCGGTGCCTGGCGACGGCCGGGGCGGCCGTCAGGGCAAGTGCGGCGAGCGCCAGGACACACCCCGCCGCAAGGGAACGTCTGTGGGACATGGGTCTCTCCTCGACCTCGGCCTTCCGGGCATGAGGGGGGAGAGCGCCCCAATCGCCGCTTGATCATGCGACATGGGCAACGCCACCTTAATTCAGGCGTTGCCACTCAAGGCCGTAGAAGCCGAACGCCACGCGGGAGACGATTCCGAACGCCCCGCCGGTGCGCCCCGGACCGCGCGGGCGCACACGGGCCCGCCCCGGACCCGGACTGCTCTGAACCGCCTCGGACCGTCCCGCCGTCCCCGGACCCGGACCGCCGCGCCGGGGTCTCTCAGAACCCGTAGGCGTCGCCCAGCGCGCCCTGGACGTATTTGCGCGCCTGGTGGATGCGGGACTTGGCGGTGCCGAGCGGGATGCCGAGCTGCTCGGCCACCTCGTTGTAGTCGAGCTGGCAGATGTCGCGCAGCACCAGCGCCTGGGCCAGCTCCGGCTTGTCGGCCTCCAGCGCCTCCATCGCGTCGAGCAGGTCCAGCCGGGACCCGGCGATCACGCTCACCCGGGCGACGTCGGGCTTCTGCAGCGGCAGCTCGTCGGAGCTCTGCTCGGCCGAGCGCCGCTTCAGCGACCGGTAGGTGGTACGGGCGCAGTTGGCGGTCACGATGTGCAGCCAGGTGGTGAACCGGGCCCGCCCCTCGAAGCGGCCGATGTTGCGGGCCACCGCCAGTAGCGTGTCCTGGGAGGCCTCCTCGGCGTCCTGCCGGTAGGGCAGGATGCGCCCGCAGTGGCGGAGCACGTCCGGTTCGATCCGCTTCAGCAGCTCACCCAGCGCGCGATGGTCACCCCCGGCGGCCATGCGGGCCAGTTCCTCGGTCGTCTCGTCCAGCGCCATCAAGGGCCCCCATCACCGGTCACAGTCGCTCGACATCCTACGGTCGAGGGTTATGTTTGGTTAACCTTCGGGACAAGCATGTCCCTAGGCGAGGGGGTCTGATGAACGCGATCCTGGTGGCTTCCAACCGCGGTCCCGTCTCGTTCACGCTCTCCGAGGACGGCTCCCTGAGCATGCGCAGGGGCGGAGGCGGCCTGGTCTCGGGGCTGGCGGAGGTCGCCAAGGGTCTCAACATGCTCTGGGTCTGCGCCGCGCTGTCCGACGGCGACCGCAGCGCGGCGCGGCTGGCGCCCGGCGGCCGGCTCGACCACGCCGGCTACGACACCGGGGCGGTGCGGATGCTCGACATCCCCCCGACGATCTTCCACCGGGCCTACAACGCGGTGGCGAACTCCACTCTCTGGTTCGTCAACCACCTCCTGTACGACACCCCCAACAGGCCGCACTTCGACGCCAGGTTCCGCCGCGAGTGGGAGTCCTACCAGGCGTACAACGAGGCTTTCGCGACGGCGCTGGCCGAGGAGGCGGCGCACGGCGCCAGGGTGATGGTCCAGGACTACCACCTGACCCTCGTCCCGGCCATGCTGCGGGGCGAGCGGCCCGACCTGCGGGTGGCCCACTTCTCACACACCCCGTGGGCGCCGCCGGAGTATTTCAACCTGCTCCCCGACGGCGTCGGGATCGAACTGCTCGAAGGCATCCTGGGCGCCGACCACGCGGGGTTCCTGACCGCGCGCTGGGCCGGGGCCTTCATGGACTGCTGCGAGACGGTGCTCGGCGCGGAGGTGGACCGCGCCGCCCGTACCGTCACCCACGGCGGCAGGACCACCCGGATCGGCGTGCACGGCCTCGGCGTGGACGGTGAGACGCTCTGGGCGCGGGCCCGCGAACCCGACGTCGAGTCGCACATGGCCGCCCTCCGCGAGCAGGTCGGCGACCGCAAGCTGATCGTGCGGATCGACCGGACCGAGCTGTCCAAGAACATCGTCCGGGGGCTGACCGCCTACCGGGAGTTCCTGGCGGCCCACCCCGAGTGGCACGGCAGGGTCGTGCACCTCGCCTTCGCCTACCCCTCCCGGCACGATCTTCCCGAATACCGCGAATACACCGCGGCGGTGCAGCGCTGCGCCCAGGAGATCGAGGACGAGTACGCCACCGAGGACTGGGCCCCGGTGATCCTCAACGTGCACGACGACTACCCGCGCTCGCTGGCCGCCTACCGGCTGGCCGACGTGCTGCTGGTCAACCCGATCCGCGACGGCATGAACCTGGTGGCCAAGGAGGGCCCCGTCCTGTCGCCGCGCAGCGCGCTGGTCCTGTCCCGCGAGGCCGGCGCCGCCGCCGAGCTGGGCCAGCACGCTCTCCTGGTCAACCCCTACGACGTCTCGGCCACGGCCGCCGCCCTCCATGAGGGCCTGGTCATGCCCGAGGACGAACGCGCCCGCCGGGGCGCCCTCCTGGCCGCCGCCGCCACCGCGCTCCCCCCGCACCGCTGGTTCTCCGACCAGCTCGCCGCCCTCAAATGAGCCCCGCGCCCCGCAGGTGAGGTCCCCGGGTGAGCCCCGCGTCCCGCGAGTGAGCCTCGCGGGCGAGCCCCGCACTCCACGGGTGAGCGCCCTCAAGTGGGCCTCCGCGGATGGGCCCCCGGAGAACGGCTCGGCGACGAGCTCTCGGAATGTCCGGCCCGTCATGAGATAGTCCCCATGGAAGTCTCGACCCGCCACCTGCCCGGGGGAGCCAGTTGACCACGATCGCGCCCGTCCGGCTGACCCGTGATCGCGCGACCTGGCTCGTCTACCTGCAGCTCGGCGTCTTCGCCACCTACCTGTACGGCCTCAGCGCCGCCCTCCCCATGCTCCGCATCGACCAGGGGGTGTCGCAGGCGGTCGCCGGACTGCACGGCACCGCGATGGCGGTCGGCAGCATCCTCACCGGGCTCGCGCTGCCCTGGCTGACCAGGAGGATCGGCCGCCGGGCCGTCACCTGGACGGGCCTGGCCGGGATGAACGCCGGCGTGCTGCTGGTGGTGGCGGGCACCGCGCTGCCTGTCACCCTTCTCGGGTACGGCATCGCCAGCGGGATGGCGTCGATCACCCTCTACGCGGGCATGGCCGCGCTCAGCGACCACCACGGCCCGGCGGGCGCGGCGGCGATCAGCGAGGCCAACGCCGTCGGGGTGAGCGTCGGCATCACCGCGCCGTTCGTCGTCGCCTCCGCCGCGCAGACCGCGCTCGGCTGGCGGGCGGCGCTGTTGATGACCCCGGTCCTGACCGTGCTGCTCGCGCTGACCATGGGCCGCGTCTGGATCCCCGAGCGCGCCGGCGCCGAGGTCCGCCCCGGTCCGGAGGGCGGGGCGCGCCTCGGCTGGCGCTTCCACGTCGCGGGGGCCGTGCTGTTCTGCTGCGTCGCGCTGGAGTTCTGCTTCAACCTGTGGGCGGCGAAGCTCTTCGCCGACCGGACCGGCCTGTCGGCGGCGGTGGCGGCGACCGGGCTGACCGCGTTCACCGCCGGCCTGGCGGCCGGCCGCTTCGCCGGAGCACGGCTGGCCCTGTGGGTGCGGCCCCCGGTCCTGCTCGTCGGCGCCCTCGCGCTCACCGCCACCGGCTGGACGCTGTTCTGGCTGAGCCGCGACCCCGTGCTCTCCTACACGGGCCTGGCCCTGTCCGGGCTGGGGGTCTCGCTGCACTTCCCGCTGGCCCTGTCGCGCGTGCTGGACGCCTCCGGCGGACGGCCGGACCAGGCCACGGCCATCGCCTCCATCCTCGCCGGCCTCGCGGTCGGCATAGGCCCCCTCCTGCTCGGCGCGCTGGCCGACGGCTTCGGCATCCGGTGGGCGTTCGTGATGGTCCCCGTCCTGGTCGGGCTGGCCGTCGGCGGGGTCCTGGTCAGCTCCAGCTAGCGCGCCTCAGCGTGTCCGCCAGGCCGGGGGTGTTCCAGACGTCCACCACGAGGATCTTGGACTTGGGCAGATACCACTCGCGCTGGTCGAAGGTGGCGGTCTGCTCGCCGTTGCTGTGCTTGACGCACCGGCCGAACCAGGACCGGTAGTCGGCCTTGTGCCCGGGGCCGACCTGGCGCACGCCGACGGCGGTGGCCTTGCCGAGGACCTGGCCGTACTTGCCGTTGAAGGGGCAGGCCTGCACGTCGCTGGCGGGGTAGAAGGGCTGCTCGGGCGTGTAGGCGGAGAACCCCTCGTGGCCGTACTTCAGAACCTTCGGGCCGAAGATCCAGAAGGCGTCGCACTTCGGGGTGAAGTAGCCGGCGGAGGGCTTGCCGCACGCCCCGGTGATCACCTTGACCCGGTCGCCGTCGCGATACACCTGCCAGCCGGAGGGGATCGTCAGGCTCATCCCCCGGAAGGACAGGGTCTGCGTGGCCGACGCGGAGGCGGACGTGGTCGAGGCGGAGGCGGTCGAGGCGGAGGCGGCCGCCGGGACGGCGAGCATGGCGGCGCCGGCCAGCGCGGCGAGGGCGTAAACGGTCTTTCTCATGCCGCGAAAGCTATCGGCCGCGACTTGACGATGACTTAACTCTCAATGGCATCGGAGATCGAGCCGAGCAGTTCCATCACCCCGTCGGGCCCGTCCACCACGATGTCGGCCTCCACGGCCAGCTCGGCCGAGCCGCTGAACACCGTCACCCCCGGCAGCCCTGAGGCCCGCACGGCCGCGAAGGCCGCCAGGTCTCCCAGGTCGTCGCCGGCGAACAGCACCGAGCGCGCCCCCCGCTCCCGCAGGAAGGCGCTCAGCGCCATCCCCTTGTCCGTCCCGGGCGGCCGCAGCTCCAGCACGAACTTGCCCGGTTCCACCGTCAGCCCCGCCTCGGCCGCCAGCTTGGCGACCGGCTCGCGCAGCGCGTCGAGCACGGCCTGCGGCTCGGCGGTCCGCCGGGTGTGCACGGCCACCGCCCGCTCCTTGTCCTCGATCACGGCCCCGTCGAAGCGCGAGACCAGCGAGGGCAGCTCCGCCCGGACCCGCGCCAGGCCGGGGTGGGGAGGCGGCGCGGTGAGCGTGCCCGCCTCCCAGCGTTCGAGGCCGTAGTGGCCCAGCACCACCAGCCCCGGCACCCCGGCCAGGGAGCCGTACTCGACGGCCGTGGCGGCCGGGCGGCCGGTGACGACCGCCACGGCGCCGACCAGCCCACCGAGCCTGGCCAGCGTCGCGGGGCCGTCCGGGTGGATCCTGGCCGCCGCCGGGTCGGACACGATCGGGGAGAGCGTGCCGTCGAAGTCGAGCCCGATCACCGCCCCCGCGGGGTCGTCGATGATCGCCCGCAGTCCGTCGGGAGTGTCCACGGTCATGCTCGCTCGGCTCCTCGTCGGCTCCGCCGTCCTGCCCGGCTCATGTGGCTCGTCCTCCAGGGGTCGGCCCGGCTGCTTGTCTGTCTGGCCGTACCCACGGATCAGGGGCGCAAGCCCATCCGCCGGGCGGCGCGGTCGCGCCGGCGGGTCTCGCGGAGCCGGCGCAGGCGCTTGACCAGGATCGGATCGTGGGCGAGCGCCTCGGGCCTGTCGATGAGCTCGCCGAGGAGCTGGTAGTAGCGGGTGGCCGAGATGTCGAAGGTCTCACGGATGGCCTGCTCCTTGGCCCCCGCGTGGCGCCACCACTGGCGCTCGAAGGCGAGAAGCTCCCGCTCCCGGTCGGTGAGAGCCCGCGGGGCCGGCTCCTGGGCAGCACTGTCACCGGGGATCGGCGCAGTGTCCATTGGCTGTCCTCCTCGGTCGGGCACGCGATGGTCACACCGCGGGCGCACGGCCCGCTGCCAGGATAGTCGGGAATTTCGGGCTGTTTACGACGCATGCATTTCCGGCTGTTCACAGCGGATGCGGAGACGTACAGTCACCAGATGTGACCTCTGTCATCACTCTTCTCACCGACTACGGCCTGGAGGACGGCTACGTCGCCGCCTGCCACGGCGTGATCGTCGGCATCTCGCCGGAGTCGCGGATCATCGACGTGTGCCATCTGGTCCCCTCCGGCGACATACGGCGGGCCGCGGCGATTCTGGCGCAGACGATCCCCTATCTGCCCGCCGGCGTGCACATCGCCGTGGTGGATCCCGGCGGCGGCTCGCGCCGGGCCGTGGCGGTCGAGGCCGGCAGCCACGTGTTCCTCGGCCCGGACAACGGCGTGCTGTCATGGGCGGTCCACGCCAGCGGCGGCGCGAGGGCGGCATACGAGCTGACCAACGAGGATCTCTTCAGGAAACCGGTCTCGCCGACCTTCCACGGGCGTGACGTCTTCGCCCCCGTGGCGGCGCACCTGACGGTCGGGCGGAGCCTGGCCGAGCTGGGGCCGGAGATCTCCCTGGGGCGGCTGGTCTCGCTGCCCGCGCCGACCTCGCTGGTGCGCGAGGGCGTGGTGGAGGGCGAGGTGCTGTCGGTCGACCGCTACGGCAACACCCAGCTGTCGGTCGGCGCGCGCGACCTGGCGACGCTGGGAGTGCGGCCGGGCGACACGCTGGCGGTCTGGCTGGGCCGCAGGCAGATCTCGGTGCCGTTCCGGGAGACATACGCCGCGGTGGCCCCCGGAGAGCTGGTCGCCTTCGCCGACTCGGCGGGGCTGGTCGCGCTGGCGGTCAACTCCGGTGACGCCTCCCAGCGGCTGGGCCTCCCCCCGGGCGCCCACGTACGGCTGTCACCCGCCCCCTGAAGCACCGCGCCTGAAACACGGCGCCCCTGAAGCACGGCACCCGTCCCCCCTTGGGGATGTTACCTAGCAAGCGCTTGTGTAATATCCTGTTATGGACGCACCCGTGATCGACGGCTGGTTCACCGTGGACGGCGGCACCGCGCATCTGCTCGGCACCCGCTGCGCCGACTGCCGGACCGTCTGCTTCCCGCCCCGGACGGGGTTCTGCCCCAACCCGCGCTGCGCGGGCGAGAACCTGGCCGAGACGCGGCTCTCGCGCCGGGGCACCGTCTGGTCCTACACCAACGCCTACTACCCGCCCCCCGCGCCGTTCGTGGCGGCCGAGCCGTACACGCCGGTGACGCTGGCGGCGGTGGAGCTGGCCGAGGAGGGGATCGTCGTGCTCGGCCAGGTCAAGGACCTGACCGTGGAGGAACTGCACGTCGGCATGGAGCTGGAGCTGACCTGGGGCCCGCTCGCCGACGGCCCGCCGGTGTGGATGTGGGGCAGGCCGTGAGCGCCGTCGTCCTGGGTGCCGGGATGCACCCCTGGGGGAAGTGGGGACGGCCCTTCACCGAGTACGGCGTGGCCGCCGCCCGGGCCGCCCTGCGCGACGCGGACCTGGCCTGGACCGACGTCCAGTACGTGGTGGGCGCCGGCACGATCAGGAACGGCTATCCGGGATTCGTCGCCGGCGCGACGTTCGCCCAGGCGATGGGGTGGAGCGGCGCGCGGATCGCGTCCTGCTACGCGGCGTGCGCCTCGGGCGCCCAGGCCCTCGACATCGCCCGCACCCGGATCCTCGCCGGGCTCTGCGACGTGGCGATGGTCGTCGGCGCCGACTCCACGCCCAAGGGGTTCTTCAAGCCGGTGGGCGGCGACCGCCCGGACGATCCCGACTGGCTCCGGTTCCGGTTGCTCGGTGCCACCAACCCGGCGTACTTCGCGCTCTACGCGCGCAGGCGGATGGCCCTGTACGGCGACACCGCCGAGGACTTCGCCGCCGTCAAGGTCAAGAACGCCCTCGCCGGCTCCCTGAACGACAACGCCCGCTACCGCAGAACCGTCACAGCCGGACAGGTGCTGGACTCTCCCATGGTGGCCGATCCGCTGCGGCTGATGGACATCTGCGCCACCTCCGACGGCGCCGCCGCGCTGGTGCTGGCCTCGGAGGACTTCGCCCGCCGCCACGGCGCGCGCGGCCCCGTACGGCTCGCGGCCGTCTCCACCGTGACGCCGTCCTTCCCCGATACCGTGCTCGGACTGCCGGACTTCGCCACCGACTCCACCGCCGCGGTGCCGCCCCCCGAGCGGACCTTCCGCGCCTCCATCGCCCACGCCGCCTACGAGGAGGCCAGCCTGGGCCCCGGCGACCTGTCCTTCGCCGAGGTCTACGACCTGTCGACCGCGCTGGAGCTCGACTGGGTCGAGGAGATCGGTCTCTGCCCGCCCGGCGAGGCCGGCAAGCTGCTGCGCGCCGGGGACACCTCGCTCGGCGGCCGGATCCCGGTCAACCCCTCCGGCGGGCTCGCCTCCTTCGGCGAGGCCGTCCCGGCCCAGGCCATCGCGCAGGTCTGCGAGCTCACCTGGCAGCTCCGCGGGAGGGCCGGATCGCGCCAGATTACCGGGGCAAGGGTCGGCCTTGCCGCCAACCAGGGCTTGTTCGGCCACGGCTCCGCCATCATCGCCACTACTTGACGGAACCGAAGCATCAAGGTGTTGGACGCCTTCCCCGCAACCCGGAATACTCATCGCGACAACACGTAGTCACTCGGTTGCGGTGCGCATCACCGATGCGCCGCCCGAGTTGTCGGGGGAGAAAAAAATCATGATTCGTCGTCTTCTCATCACCACGGCCTGCGTCGGCGTCGCCGTCCTCGCGCCGGCCGCCGTCGCGTCCGCCTCCACCTCCAAGGCCGCGAACTGCTGCAACGACACCGTCATCGCGGGGGCCCCGGTCTTCGTCCCGACGGGCACCGTCACCTACGGCAACACCGTCATCCCGACCAGCGTGTCCTCCGGTTGCGGCGGCGGCGTGGTCTACGGCGGCTCGGTCTGCGGCTACGGCTACGGCGGCGGCGTCGTCTACGGCGGCGGCTACGGCTACGGCGGCGGCTACGGTTACGGCTACGGCCGCGGCGGCTACAACCGCGGCGGCACCGTGATCAGCCAGGGCAGCGGCGTCGGCCACGGCGTCGGCATCGGCGGCCTCGTCGGCATCGGCGGCGTCGGTGTCAGCGTCCTCGGCCGATAGTGGCGAGCGGACCGGTAACCGGTAACGGCAAGCGGTAACAAGCGGAGAGGGCGGCGTCCCCACATCTCGATGTGGGGGCGTCGCCCTCTCCGTTCTCCGGGATCCCGCGGGCCCCGCCGTGCCCTCCGGCGCGCGCCACGCTCGCGCACATGGCCCCTAGACGTGCACCACGTCGTGGGTCTCGGCGAAGTGGCAGGCGCTGGCGTGCGCGGTGCCCGGCCGGATCTGCAGCAGCGGCTCCTGTTCGGCGCAGATGTCCTGCGCCTTCCAGCACCTGGTGCGGAAGCGGCACCCCGACGGCGGGTTGGCCGGGGACGGCGGGTCGCCCTGGAGGATGATCCGCTCGCGCCGCTCGCGCCCCTCCGGGTCGGGCAGCGGCACCGCCGACAGCAGCGCCTGGGTGTAGGGGTGGGCGGGGCGGTCGTAGATCTCGGTGTCCTTACCGAGCTCGACCATCTTGCCCAGATACATCACACCGACCCGGTCGGAGATGTGACGGACCACCGACAGGTCGTGGGCGATGAAGATGTAGGCGAGGTCGAACTCGTTCTGCAGCCGCTCCAGCAGGTTGATGACCTGCGCCTGGATCGACACGTCGAGCGCCGACACCGGCTCGTCACAGACGATGATCTCCGGCTGGAGCGCCAGCCCCCTGGCGATGCCGATGCGCTGGCGCTGGCCGCCGGAGAACTGGTGCGGGTAGCGGTTGACGTGGTCGGGGTTGAGGCCCACGACCTCCAGCAGCTCCTGCACCTTGCGGCGGCGGCCCCCCTTGGGGACGACGTCCTGGTGGATCTCGTACGGCTCGCCGATGATGTCGCCCACGGTCATCCGGGGGTTCAGCGAGGTGTAGGGGTCCTGCATGACCATCTGGATGTTGCGGCGGACCCGCTTGAGCTCGCCGCCCCTGGCCTGGGCGATCTCCCGGCCGTTGATCCTCACCGAGCCGGAGGTCGGCCGCTCCAGCGCCATCAGGAGCTTGGCCAGCGTCGACTTGCCGCAGCCGGACTCGCCGACGATGCCGAGCGTCTCACCGCGCCGCAGGTCGAAGGAGACCCCGTCCACGGCCTTGATCGCACCGATCTGCTTCTTCATGACGATGCCCTGGTTCAGCGGGAAGTGCTTGACCAGGTCGCGGACCTCAAGGATCGGCTCACCCGTGGCTGCCATCGAGGACCTCCCTCCAGTAGTGACAGGCGCTGCTGCGTGTCGAGCCGATCTCGTGGAGAGGCGGCGCGTCGGTGACGCAGTTGTCCTGACGGTAGGGGCACCGGGGGTGGAAAGCACAGCCCGAGGGCATCGCGAGCAGGTTCGGCGGCATGCCCTTGATGGCGTACAGCTCCTGGCCCTTCTGGTCGACCCGGGGGATCGAGTCCAGCAGACCCTTGGTGTACGGGTGGGCGGGGGCCCGGTAGATGTCGTGCACGGGGGCGTTCTCCACGATCCGCCCGCCGTACATGACCGCGATCTTGTCGGCCACGTCGGCCACCACGCCGAGATCATGGGTGATCAGGATCAGGCCCATGTTGCTCTCGCGCTGCAGCTCGGCCAGGAGCTCCATGATCTGGGCCTGCACCGTCACGTCGAGCGCCGTGGTGGGCTCGTCGGCGATCAGCACCTCCGGGTCGAGCGCGATCGACATCGCGATCATGATGCGCTGGCGCATGCCGCCGGAGAACTGGTGCGGGTAGTCGTGCACCCGCTGCCTGGCGCCGGGGATGCGGACCCGGTCCATCAGCTCGACGGCCTTCTTCTCGGCGTCACGCCGGGAGGTGCCCCGGTGCACCCGGAACATCTCCCCGATCTGCGAGCCCACGGTGAAGACCGGGTTCAGCGCGGAGAGCGCGTCCTGGAAGATCATCGAGATCCGCTGGCCGCGGACCTGGGAGCGGCCCTCCTCGGTCAGCTTGAGCAGGTCCGTGCCCCGGAAGCGGATCTCGCCCCGGGGGATGCGGGCCGGCGGCATGTCGAGGATGCCCATGATCGCCTGGGCGGTCACCGACTTGCCGGAGCCCGACTCGCCGAGCACGGCGAGCGTCTCGCCGGGGTTCAGCGAGTAGCTGACCCCGTTGACCGCCTTGACGACGCCCTGTCTGGTGACGAACTCCACGTGCAGGTCGTCGACGGAGAGCAGGGGTTCGTCACCCAGGGCTCCCTCGGCGGGCAGCACCGACGTTGACGTCTTCTTCACAGGTCCCCCTTACCGCAGCTTCGGGTCGAGGGCGTCGCGGACGGCGTCGCCCAGCATGATGAAGGCCAGCACGGTCAGGCTCAGGAACAGCGCCGGGAACAGCAGCGGACCCGGAGCCTCCAGGAAGCGCTCCCGGGCATCGGAGATCATAAGTCCCCAGGAGATGTCAGGCGAGCGTAGACCGACCCCGAGGAAGGAGAGACCTGCCTCGGCGGCGATGAAGCCGCCCAGGTTGATCGTGGCGACCACGATCACGGACGCGACCGCGTTCGGCAGGATGTGCCGGAACATGATCCGGGGCGCGGAGGCGCCGAGCGCCCGGGCCGCGACCACGTAGTCCTGGCTCTTGGCGGTGATCACCGCGGCCCGCATGATGCGGAAGGTCATCGGCCAGGTCAGTACGGCCAGCGCCAGCATGACGGTCCAGACGTTGCCCGTGCGGAAGACCGCCAGGATGAGCAGGGCGCCGAGGATCGACGGGATCGCGAAGAAGATCTCGGTGATCCGGGAGAACAGGGTGTCGAGCGCGCCGCCCTTGAACCCCGCGACGAGGCCGAGCAGGCCGCCCACCAGCGCGGTGACGACCGTGGTCGTCACCCCCACCACGATCGAGTTGCGGGCGCCGTAGATCGTGCGGGCGTAGACGTCACAGCCCAGGTTGTCGGTGCCGAACCAGTGGGCGCCGCTCATGCCCTGCCGGGCCTCGGCGAGCCGGCAGCTCGCGGCGTCGAACGGGTTCACGGAGGTGAAGAGCCAGGGAAATATCGACATGATCAGAAAAATGCCGATAAGGACGGCCGAGCCGATGAAGAGCGGACGGCGGCGCAGGTCGTGCCAGGCGTCGCTCCACAGGCTCGCGGCCTTGGGGGGCCGGGGAGCCTTGGCCCGCTTGCCGTGCTTGGCGCGCCTGGCGGCCGGAGCAAGGGTGTCACTCATAACGGATCCTCGGGTCGAGCACGGCGTAGAGCAGGTCGACGACCAGGTTGGCCAGGATGTAGATCAGCACCAGCACGGTCACGATGCCGACGACGACGGACTGCTCGCGCAGGTAGACCGAGCTGAACAGCTGCTGGCCGATGCCCGGCAGGTTGAAGATGGTCTCGGTGATCACCGCCCCGCCCATCAGCGTGCCGAGGTCGGCGCCGAGATAGGTGACCAACGGGATCAGCGCGTTGCGCAGCGCGTGCCGCCCGACGACCCGGCGCCGGGGCAGGCCCTTGGCCACCGCGGTGCGGATGTAGTCGGCGCGCAGGGTCTCCACGAGACTGGTCCGGGTGAGCCGGGTGAGGTAGGCGATCGACGTCCCGGCGAGCACGAAGCCGGGCAGCAGGTAGCTGCGCCAGCCGTCCGTCACACCCGCGACGGGCAGCAGGCCGACCTTGACCCCCAGGAGCAGCTGGAGCACGAACCCGGTGACCAGCGTGGGGATGGAGATCAGCACCAGCGTGGAGGCCAGGACCATCGAGTCCTGGGCCCTGCCGTGGCGCAGCGCCGCGTAGAGGCCGAGGCCGACTCCGATGATCGCCTCCATGACCAGGGCGGTCATCGCCAGGTTGATGGTCACCTGGAACTTGCCGGCCATGATGTCGGTGACCGGCACCCCGGCGAAGGTGGTGCCGAAGTCGCCGCCGAACAGGCCCACGAGGTAGTACCAGTACTGCACCAGGAACGGATCGTTCAGGTGGTAGTGCTCCCGCAGGATGGCGGTGATGTTGGGGTCCACCCGCTTCTCGCCCGCCAGCGCCGCGATGGGGTCACCGGGCAGCGCGAAGACGATGGCGTAGATGAGCAGGGTGGCGCCCAGCAGGACAGGTATCGCCTGGACAAGGCGCCTGATGATGTAACGGCCCATTCAAGCCTCCCGTACACGCCTCGGGGACGGCCCCTCGCGACCGGCCGGGTCGTGCCGTGCGAGGGACCACCCGGAGGCAGCCCATGGGGCCGGGCTCACGCGCCCGGCCCGCCGCCGTCCGTCAGGCGACCTTCTCGACCTGGGTCCACTCGACCTGGTTGAGGAGGTTGAGCTTGATGCCCTTGACATGCTGGGAGAACGCGACGTTCGTCCGGTAGAAGTACACCGGGATGTACGGCAGTTCCTTGATCAGGATGTCGTCGGCCTGCTGGTAGTACTTCAGGCCCTGCGTCTGCGAGGCGGCACTGTCACCCTTGGCGAGGAGGTCGTCGAACTCCTTGTTGGACCAGCCCGCGTAGTTCGAGCCGGTCTTGATCGCGACGGTGGAGAAGACCGGGGTCAGGTAGTTCTCGGCGGACGGATAGTCGATCGCCCAGCCCATGCGGAACATGCCGCCGTAGGTCTTCTTGTCCAGCTCGTCGAGGATCGAGGCGAACTTCTCGAACGGCTTCACCGTGACCTGGACGCCGAGGTTGGCGCGGAGGTTGTTGGCGACGGCCTCGATCCACTCCTTGTGCGGACCGTCGGAGTTGTAGCCCAGCTCCAGCGTCTTGGGGCCGTTGTTCTCGGCGTACTGCGACTTGGCCTTGGCCGGGTCGTAGGTGCAGACCGCGCAGGCGCCGGGGCGGTAGCCGTCGAGCAGCGGGTTGATGAAGTCGTCGGCCGGGGCGCGGGTGCCGGAGAAGACCGTCTCGGCGATCGTCTTGCGGTCGATGGCCATGGAGATGGCCTCGCGGACCTTCACGTTCTCGTAGGTCTTGTTGTACTGCATCGGGAAGCCGATGTAGCCGACGCCGGCGTCGGCCTCGTCCATGTAGCGCTCACCGAGCTCGGCCTTGGCGCTGGCGATCGCCGACGGGGGCAGCGAGTCGTGGATGTCCAGGTTGCCGGCGCGCAGGTCGTTGAACGCGGTCTCGGAGCTCGCGTAGAGCCTGAACTGGAGCTTGTCGAACTTCGGCTTGTCCCCGGGGAACGCGTCGTAGCGGGTCAGGTTGATCATCTGGTCGGTGCCCTTGTTGTAGGGCTTGTCGAACTTGAAGTAGCCCTGGCCGATCGGCTGCTTGGCGTACGCCTCGGTGACCTTGCCGGCGTCGTCGAAGGCGGCCTTGGGCAGCGGGTAGAACGACGTGTAGCCCAGCATCGTCTTGAACTGCGAGAACGGCTTGGTGAGGGTGATCTGGAAGGTCCGGGAGGTGGCCGCGTCGCCGATGACCCTCAGGCCCTTCATCCCCTTGGCGGAGACGGTCTTGCCCTCGCCCGGGTTCAGGTCGGCCCAGCCCTCGACGCGGCTGAAGAAACCGTTGGCGCCCTGGGCGTTGTCCTGGTCGGCGGAGTAGTTCCAGGCGTCGACGTAGTTCTGCGCGATCAGCGGCTCCTTGTTGTGCCAGGTGTAGCCCGGCTTGAGCTTGATCGTCCAGACCTTGTTGTCGGTCGTCTTGATCGACTCGGCGACGTCGTTGACGACCTGCTTGTTCTCGTCGTAGCTGACCAGTGGGGCGAAGATGGCGGCCAGCACCTCGGAGCCCTCGGACTCGGTGGTGTCGCCGGGGTAGAAGAGCTTCTGCGGCTCGCCGAGTTCCATGCGCACGGGCTGGTCGGCCGAGGCCGTCCCACCACCCGCGGAGGTCTGGCCGCCGCACGCGGCCAGCCCCAGGGCGAGCAGCGCGGTACCGGCCGTGATCCGTGCGCCCTTAGTAACGCGCATAGTGGTAATTCCTCCCTTTACAGGCGGACGTCGCCGTTGAGGTCCCGGAGCCGGACGGCCAGGCGGAGGATGTTGTGGTCCCCCTGCCCTCGCCGTTCCGGCCAAGGTGTTGACGCCACACCAGTCGGACGCGACTATCCCGCACCGCTCCACACCTAAATGTCTCTGTGATGTTGCAGTTCGGTCACGCATGTGCCAGTTCGAGGCCATACGTCTACCGGCTTGACCAACCCGTGCCCACAGGCACACTAAAACCGGACACAAAGGTACATGTAGGACGCGAACGGTCACGCCAAAGTACCCCCGCCCCACGGGTGCTTGCATCCATTGCCCCCGCACGACCCTCGGCTGGGCTAACGTTGACCCCGTCGCAGGGGGACCGGAGGTTCGCAGGCGAACCGCACAATTGCCCTGGAACCTCTTCCGCGGAGATCCCGTCCAATGTGTGCGGCGGACCACCGCCGTAGGCACTTCAACCACTCGCATCCAATAGAGTCCTTGCCATGAGCCAGCCGGAATCCGCGATCGCGGACGCCCAGGCGGGCGGCCCGAATAACGGCACCCCTGACAAGGGGCAAGAGCCGCTGGCCAAGCTCGCCGAGCGTTACGGACTTCGGCGTGCCATCGCACGCCCCAGTCTGCCCGTCTACCTGCGCCAGTTGTGGGAACGACGGCACTTCGTCATGACCTACGCGACCTCGCGCAACGTCTCGAAGTACAGCAACTCAGCCCTGGGCCAGCTCTGGCAGGTCCTCACCCCCCTGCTCAACGCCGCCATCTACTTCCTGATGTTCGGCCTGATCCTCGGCGCGAGCAAGAACATTCCGAACTACCCGGCCTTCCTCATCACCGGGATGTTCGTCTTCACCTACACGCAGCGCTCGGTGAGCGGCGGCGCCAAGGCGATCTCCGGCAACCTGTCGCTGATCCGCGCCCTGCACTTCCCCCGCGCCGCGCTCCCGCTCGCATACACGATCCAGGAGTTCCAGCAGCTCCTGATCTCGATGGGCGTGCTGTTCGCGCTGGTGCTGATCACCGGCGAGCCGATCACCTGGTTCTGGCTGCTGATCCCGGTGGCCCTGCTGCTGCAGACGATGTTCAACATCGGCGCCAGCCTGGTCCTGGCCCGCGTGGGAGCCACCGCCCGCGACCTGAACCAACTGCTGCCCTTCATCACGCGCACCTGGCTCTACGCCTCCGGCGTGTTCTTCTCCATCGAGGAGAAGATCGTGGACCCGGTCCACGGGGCGGGCCTGCCGCAGTGGGTCGCCGACGTCATGTACTTCAACCCGGCCGCCGCCTACATCGAGCTGATGCGCGACCTGCTCATGCAGCACACGCAGCAGGCCGTCCGGCCGTGGGTCTGGATCGTCTGCGTATTCTGGGCGTTGTTCGCCCTGATCGGTGGCTTCTGGTACTTCTGGCGAGCCGAGGAGAAGTACGGCCGTGGCTGAGTTGACCGAGGAGCTGTCCAGCGTGAAGGCTGAGGAACCCCGCGTCCCCACCAAGGACGTCAGGGTGCACCCCAACCCGGACCCCGTCGGCAACAGCCGTACGGGCACTCCGACGGTCATCGTGGACGACCTGCACATCATCTACCGCGTGTACGGCGCGGCCACCGACGCCGAGAAGGGCAACGCGGCCAACGCCCTCATGCGGCTGCTCAAGCGCCAGGGCAGGCCGCAGATGAAGGAGGTCCACGCCGTCCGCGGCGTCTCCTTCGTGGCCTACCACGGCGACGCCATCGGCATCATCGGCCGCAACGGCTCGGGCAAGTCCACCATGCTGCGCGCCATCGCCGGACTGCTGCCGCCCCACTCGGGCGCGGTCTACACCGACGGCCAGCCCTCCCTGCTCGGCGTCAACGCCGCGCTGATGCGCGAGCTGACCGGCGAGCGCAACATCGTGCTGGGCTGCTACGCGATGGGCATGAACCCCGCGCAGGTGAAGGACAAATACGAGGAGATCGTCGACTTCTCCGGCATCGGCGAGTTCGTGCAGTTCCCCATGTCGACCTACTCCTCCGGCATGGGCGCCCGGCTCCGCTTCGCCATCGCCTCGGCCAAGGCCCACGACGTGCTGCTCATCGACGAGGCCCTGGCCACCGGCGACCGCGACTTCAAGCGCAAGAGCCAGGAGCGCATCAAGCAGATGCGCGACGAGGCCGGCACGGTCTTCCTGGTCGCGCACAACCTCGACGTGATCGAGGAGACCTGCAACCGGGTCATCTGGCTGCACAAGGGCAAGATCAAGATGGACGGCGACCCCAAGGCGGTGCTCGCCGCCTACAACAGCGCCTGACGGCACGCCCGGGCCCGCCGCAGCCTCCCCGTACGGCGAGGCGGCCGAGCGGCCCACGACGTGTCCACGGCGCGGGAGCCGCCGCCTGCGAGATCCTCCGGCGGCGGGGCAGGATGGGAGCGACCGACAAGACGCTCCTACCGGAGGTGAATCGTGTCCACACGGCCACCGATCCCATATGACTTCCTGCCCCAGGTCCCCGCGCTGACCGTCGAGAGCGACGACATCCGCGACGGCGAGACGCTGTCCGAGGCCCACGTGTTCGACGGCTGGGGCGCGACCGGGCAGAACATCTCACCGCACCTGCGCTGGTCGGGGGCCCCCGAGGGCACCCTCGGCTACGCGGTGACGTGCTTCGACCCCGACGCCCCCACCGGCAGCGGATTCTGGCACTGGCTGCTGTTCGACATCCCGGCCGAGGTGACCGAACTGCCCGCCGGAGCGGGCGGTGCCGACTCCGGCTTCGGCGTGCACGGCCGCAACGACTACAGCACCAACGCCTACGGCGGCGCTGCCCCGCCCCCCGGCTGGCCGCACCGCTACATCTTCGCGGTGCACGCCCTCGACGTGGACAAGCTGGGCGTGGACGCCGACACGCCGCCGGCCGTGGTGGGTTTCAACATCACCGCCCACACCCTGGCCCGCGGATACATCGTCCCGGTGTACGAGGTCTGAGGGCGGGCGGCCAGGTGTGGCGGTCGCGGCGCCGGAGCACGGCGGACCGGGCTCCGGCGCCCGTCGCCGGGCCCCCGCGCCTCAGCCGGGTCGCCGGTGCGCCTTCGGCGACAATCACTGACATCGTGATCGGCACTCCGCTATGATTCGAACGTTGTTTCGATCCTAGGAAGCCGTCATGGAGTGGGGGCGCGCGATGCGAGAGCTGTCGACCGCGATCGACCACCTGGCCACAGAGGACCCGTCCGAGATTCCCCGTCTCCAGCTCACCGAGCAACTCATCGAGCTGCACTGGCAGATGGCCAGACTTCAGGCCCAGATCGCCCGGCGCACCTCGGTGCGGGAGCCGGGCCTCTGAGACCAAGGAAGACCGGCCGGTGCGCACCGGCCGGTCTTCCTGTCACCGCGGATGTCCGGCTCCGTGGCGGACATCCCATGCCCGCGGAGTCTTGGCGCGATGGCGCAGCCATTTGGGGAGGCCGGTCAGCAGGTCGCGCTCCAGGCGGAACCGGGTGAGG
>NZ_JBSFPS010000198.1:0-19472 GCF_053588315.1 Streptosporangium sp. NPDC003464
TCCCCTTGCTGTGACAAGCCAGCAGCCGGGCTCAGGAAATTGAATCCTCACCGGCAAAGGGCCAGGCAACCCTTCTGCGGTGGGTGATTTTTGAACGATGCCGACTCCCTGGGTGCCTTCGACACCCTGGACGGTTATGTCGGGAGAATGCTGGCTATCGACCCATAGGGGAAACTTGCCGGCCGCGCCTCCCCCTTCTCTAGTCACAACATCGCCCCAGCGCGCACTCTCCGGCGCGATGAACCATACGTCACCGGACCCGACACCTCGCAGCGTGTCCGCCGCCCTCATGGTCGAGGGAACCTCGGCGGACAGCGTGATGACGTCATCGCAGGAGCTGGTCATTGTCGTGGCCCCGCAGCCCCCGATCGCAGGGCCAAGGCCGAGTACGACGAATATCGAAGCGACGGAGAACCGTCTCCTGCGCTCACGTGAGCGCACGCTGACCGAGTACCAATACAAGCGGTAGCACAGCCATCGCTATCACACCGATCATCTGGATGATCCTTACGGAAGGGGACGCTTGAATTCTCCGGAATCTCTCGATGCCGCTATCAATAGGGGTATACCGAAGGCTATGCCGTAAACCAGCCAACTCCATTGCGGAAAGACATTGAGGAATGCGCCGAACAGCAGTATCCACGAGGTGAACGATACACGGAACGTGCTCCCTATCAGCCCGGTTTCCAGACCTCAGAACAGCGGGGTGACCCACCATGGCTGCCCTTCTTGATGGGCGAGGGATTTCGCCGTCTGGCGTTTGAATCCATCGGAGTTTCCGGACACCCCTACGCGCGCGCACGTGAAGGGGCTCCGGGAATTCCGCCGCCAGGGCGACGCGCCGGTGACGCGATGACGCCGGTGCCCGGCCCTACCCTGCCCGAGCGCGTGGCCGCTTCCGAGCCCGAGCAGACGTTGAGCCCGGCGGCCCGCGCCGCGGTCGAGGCCGGGGTGCCCGCCTCCACCCGCCGCGCCTACGCCACCGACTGGACGGCGTTCACCGCCTGGTGCGCCGCCTGCGGCCGCATCCCCGCCACCTGCCCCGTCCGCGCGGTTCGGGCCCTGCTCGCCGCGATGGCCGACGCGGGCCGCACCGGCGGGCCGCTGCTGGTGCGCATCGACCGCCACGGCCGCCTCGCGGCGCCGATGACCCGTCATGGCCGCACGATCGGCGACCCGGACGGCCGCCTCACCCCGGGCGCGGCCGCCGACGTCGTCACCCGGATCGCCGCGGCCGCCGGACTCCAGGGCCGCTGGAGTGGCCACAGCCTGCGCCGCGGATTCGCCACCGCCGCCCGCCGCGCCGGCGCGAACCTCGAGCGCATCGGCCGCCACGGCGGATGGGCCGACGGCTCGGCCGCCCTGCTCGGCTACCTCGGAGAAGGCGACCGCTGGACCGACAACCCGGTGGTCGGCCTGTAGGCCCGAGCAGCAGCAGCCGCAGCCGCCGTAAGCTCGACTCTCATGCCGTCCTGCCGGATGGCGCCCACCCTCGGTGGAGGTGCTGATGCAGGAGGCTGATTCGACGCCGAGCCTGCACCAGGCGCTGGCCACGATCGCCGCCGCAGCGCGGGCCGCCTACTCGGGCGGCTCCAACCTGCGGGTCCGCTCCTCGGGCGTCGTGTACGAGGTCGCGATGACCCGCTGGCTCGCCGACGAGCGCATGCCCGGCCCGGCCTGCATGGTCGGCGTCAGCGGCTGGGACCCCGGCGCCGCCCACCCGGACCGGGACCCGGTCACCTGCCGCCGCTGCCTGAAACTCACCCACGCCGAGCCAGCAGGCGAGCAGCTGGAGCTGTTCGTGCCCGGGCCGGCCCACGACTCCGCCGAGGACGCCGAGGGTGGTTACGCCTGACCGTCTGGTCGAGCCCGGGCCTGGCGCAGCTGATGGCGATGATGCGCCGGCCGGTGGACGAGCCGATGCCGGCCTCGACATGGTCGACCTGCAGGTGGTCCGACGTGAGAACACCGGCCTGCCGGCACAGATGATCGCCGACCTGGAGACCCGGCTCGCCGAACCGGCGGCAGGCTGACCAGGGCTGGGCGGGCTTCGAGCCCTGGGTCATGTCATGTCGCGCCGATCGCGCAGGATTTCGACGCCATCGCCGTCAAGTTCATCGCAATACACCGAGCGCCCGGTCGTCGCCATCACCAAGGCCAGGGTGGTGCCGGACACCAGCGGCCCGGAGCCAGTGGTGAAAGGACCGTCGGTGGCGACGAGTCGCAGGCCCACGATCCGCCTCTTGGCGGCGACGACCAGGTCTGAGCCCCGGTAGTACTCGGCCACCCAGGTGAGGGCCTCGATCGGGTAGTCATGGCGAATGCCCAACGGCCGCCGGATGTCCTCGACATGCACGATCGTCTCACCCAGCATCGCCATGACCGGAAGAGGCGGTTTGGTCGTGCTCGTGATGACGCGGCGGAACCTGTCATGCGTCTCGGTCGCGGTCGCGCCCAGCTGCTCGGCCAGCCGCATGGCGACCTGCTTGTCGAAGTCGAACCGGCAGCGGATCACCCCCGCCAGCCACCGCACACCGTTGAGGCTCGCTCCCGCGGTGAGGTGCGCCAGCACCTCCCGCACGCTCAGCCCGGCGCACAGTGACGGCGTCGCCCACTGCTCGTCGGTCAGATCCGCCAGGTCTGCCGCCAGGGCCGCTCGCTCGACATGCACCAGCGACCAGATGTCGGCCGCACGACGGCCCCTTCCTGTCGGTGCGGGATCGGTCATGTCGGACGGCCTTTTGTCGAAGGTCACAGGAATCCTCATGTCAGGTCGGTAAGGACAGTCGAAGGTGGAGACTTCCGCCAGGGGGCGAAATCGTCGCCGATGAGCGATGTTTTTAGGCAGTCTGCCGATCTCGTGCCACACCGATGAGAACCCACGCATAGTCCCGAAGGTTCCGCCTCGTCCCGCACCAGCCAGGTGATGGACCGTCTCGACGATCCACCGGCGGCGCGCGGGCTATCTACATGCATGAACGACCTTCATGCGGCTGACCAGCTAGTTCGCTTGACAACCCCAGACAACGACCGCCCGCCGGGGTGACCCACGATGTCATCGAGCGCCAGGACGCCACCGGCGGCCTGGGGACCTTCGGCCATCGATGGCCAGAGCCGACCGGGTGACCCTGACCATCGATAGCCAGACCTTGGTGGACAGAATCTCGTAACAGATGATCTTTGGATTAGTGTCGGTATCGGCGTGTTGTCGATCCGCCCTCCACGCCGCCTGACGTGTCGGTAGCGGAGGGCCGAAGAGTGTGGCTACCACTCTGCGGTGGGCCGATCCGCGCGCTCACCTGCTGGATGGCAAGGCGTGGGAGGCGATCAGCGAGGACGCGCTCGCTTCCCTGTCGCTCACCGACCCGGTCGAGGCCCATCTGGACGCCAAGCTGCTGGCGCTGGACGCGGCGTGGGGCAGATGGCCGGCCGGCTCGACGAAGCCGGCGATGATGCCCTGGTTCGGGTGGTCACCCCGCCGGATGGGCACGCCCGCTTGTCGGTGGAGAAGCTTGGCGCGTTGGGCGAGAGCCCGTCGCTGAAGTGGCTGCGTGCGGCCCGTCAGGCGATGCTGCCGCGCATCGACCTGCCCGAGCTGCTGCTGGAGGTGCACTCCTGGACCGGGTTCCTGGACGCCTATGTGCACTTGGCCGACATCCCCACGCGCATGCACGATCTGCCCCGATCCCTGGTGGCGCTGCTGATCAGCGAGGCCTGCAACGTCGGCCTCACCCCGGTGATCAAGAACGGGGACGAGGCGCTGACCTGCGGCCGGACCGACCTGCCGTTGACCGCCGCCGCGCCAGTCGGCCGCCCACGCAGTATCTGCCAGTAGGCCCAGCCCTGCAGGACGCCGCCCGCGACCATGAGGAGCTCCACCCACCAGGCGTAGGGCATGAAGTCGGCGTCCCATCCCCCGACGACGATCTCGCGCAGCAGCGCGGGGTCGCCGGTGGCCAGCGCGCGGACGCCGGAGACGATGACCACGGCCACATAGATGGCGGCGAACAGCGTGGCGGTTTTGCCAAAACGGTAACGGCGCACGGGAACACCCTCGGGCACGAGCGGACAGGATCTGAAGATCCCAACAAAGGGGCCCAACCCTAACGAGCCACCACTGAAACGATCAAATCACGCTGAAGTGGCATGGCTGGTGCCGTTCCCCTATGGGTCTGCTCTTGAGGGGACGCGTTCTGAGACGCGTTCGTGATCAAGGTCCGGCAGGATTTTCCTCCCCGTACCAGGCTGAGAGGAAATCATTGTGAAGCGAGTGATCGCGGGCATCGCCGCGGCCACGGTCACCACGTTCGTGACTGCGGCACCCGTCCAAGCGGCCTCCGCGGATCCGGTCACGGCGTTGAAGAGCCAGTTCGTCGCGGGCAAGGGGGTGAAGTTCACCGACGTCACCACTGTGGTCGAGTTCGCCGGGAACACGACCTTCCTCAAGCGCACTGGTTCCTTCCAGTTCGGAAAGGCCGGGGTCGTCGCCTCCGACGTCACCACGAAGGTCACCACCGACGACATCTCCTGGGTGCCCAACAGCCTCCTGTGGATGCTGACGGATTCAGACCGGACGATCAGGATCGGCACCGACAGCTACTACTTCGGTGGTCTCTGGGAGCCGCCGAAGGGCAAGACCTGGCTCAAGCATCCGAACGGTATGACCGCCGGCTTCAGCGGCTGGTGCAGCCAGCTGGTGAACGTGGCCGAGCCGGCGACCCTGAAGGCCCTGATCACGAAGGGGAAGCGGACGGGGCGCACCTACACAGGCGCGATCAGCTTCGGCGCGCTGGAGAAGGCCTCCCCCTGGTTGCGGAACGCCCGATTGCTCAGGCTGTCCAAGGAGGAGAAAACCGCGGTGCTGCGCTTCACGCTCACTCTGGGCTCCGATCGGCTCCCCCAGCGATTGGTCACCGTTTACCCGCCGAGGACCCACGGCGGGACGGAACCGGGGAGGGAGGACAGGCGGCTCAGCGTGGAGACCCATTACACCGGATGGGGCAGTCAGGTGAGCGTCAAGGCGCCTGCGGCGAGCGAGGTGGCGAGCATCGGAAAGCGCGAGCCGACCGACCGCGGCGGCGGCCGGGGTTAAAGCTGGGAACTCGCCGCCGGGCCGGGATCACCGGTCAACCAGGTCCAGCCGCTCCCCGCCGGGCCTTCCCGCCGCCCCGATATCGCCGGGGTTGAGGGAAGGTCAGAGCGGACCTCCCCGGCGAAGGCGGCAACCGCGGGTCAGGCCACCCGGTAAGCCGGCGCCATGAAGGTGTTGCAGGCGCCGGGGGACTGAGCGGCGAAACCGCGTCCCAGCCAGTAAATGCGGTTCTTCGTCGTCCCGTTGCCCGGGACGTTGCTCTCCATGGAGTGCTGGTTGATGAAGGAGTCGGAGCCCTGTTCCTTGCTGTGGCCCAGGGAGTCCCAGACGCTGCCGATGAAGGCGCCGGCGAAGCAGATGTTCTGCAGTGCGACCTTGCTGCTCAGCGCTGCCGCCTCAACCTTGGATGACTCCTTGGCGACCCGGGCCTCCTGGGCGAAGACGCCGATCAGCCGCTGAATGTGGTAGCTGTATCCGATCGAGAGGCTTTCGAGCATCTGCGGTGAGTCGAGTTCACCGGCAACGCCGTAATGGTTGACCATCAGGTAGACGGTCGTGTTCTTCTGACAGTACAGGCCGAAGGTGTCACTCGGGCGATAGACGCCGCAGGCGGTCTTGATCCGCTCTCCGTAGGCGACCGTGACCTTCGGTTTAGTGAAAGGTATTCCGGCCTTTCTCAGCTGAGCCCCCCACGCATTGCCGAGGCAGGTCGAGATAGCATCGGTGTACAGCCGGACGGAGTCGATATCGCCGCCCTTGATGGTCGGCTCCTCGCAGGTTCGGGGCGCGAACTTACCGGTCTTGTAGATCGGGTTTTTGGTGAAGGCCGCCGAGCCGGTCGGGATGGGTTCGGCCGAGTTCGCGCTCGCCGTCCCGGTGAGCGCCGTGCTGGCGAGCGCGCTGGCCGTCAGCGCGGCGAAAAGGATACGCATGCCGGAAAATCCTACTAAGAAGTCCCGCAAAACGATCAGTCAGGCAGGCTCCGATCAGCGTATCCGCGGCTTCCTGTCTCATCCTCCGGACTCGTCCCTGATGGCCCCTCGGCCGGCGACACAGCCGACTGTCGGTATGCCCGTGTCTGGGGCCAGATCAAGGACCACTGGGCGCTGACCCTGCGGCGCGCAGAAGACCGCGCTGCAGAACAGGCACGTCGGGTGCCTGCAGTACCTGCTCTGCCATGATTGCCGGCGGCTGGCCGGGCGAGTTCTTCCTTTTCGCGAGAGCATCGATTTGAGCTGGAGGTTGTGGGATCTCGGGCGCACCGCCCGGCACGCGACCTTCTACCGCATGGTCGCCCGCAACCGTGTCTGGCTCGCCTACCGCTGCCTGCCCGCCCCTGTGATCCCCGTCTACCTGGCGAGCTGGCCCAGCTCGGCCCGACCGGATACCGGCCCCTGCGGGTACGCGACACGCTCTTCTAGCTGATCCGTGCTGGACAATCTGTTCGGCGGCCACCACTGCGCCGCGGATTCTCGCGTTCGCGGTGAATCCAAGGGCGCTCGCGGTGAGGATTCTTCAGCGAGGGTGAACTCATGGGTTGATGGGGTGGGGTTGACCGGACAGATCCTCGCTTCTGTCCGGTCACCGTTCCGGCGCGGCCCATGTGCGGCGTATTCCGGTGGCACCCGCTGTTGATCGGCTGGGCATGCTGGTCCAGCTGTGCAGCCTGCCGTGGTTGGGGTTCGTGCCCGACGATGTGGCCTCAGCGCCGGCCGCAGCGGTGGCGCAGGTGGCCGAGCGGCTCGGGGTGACCCCGGCGGCGCTGCGGTTGTACGGCAAGCGCGATCAGACCCGCTCGGATCATCTGGGCCAGGTCGCCAAGTATCTGGAGCGGCAGACCGTCCCGGCGGGCAGCCAGGCGATGAAGGAGCTGGAGCAGTTCCCGCTGGACCGGGCGATGGAGCACGACTCGTCGACGCTGCTGTTCAACCTGGCGCGCGAGTATCTGATGGCGGCCGAGGTGATCCGGCCCGGCGTGCTCATCTTGGCCGAGATGGTCGGCACAGCCCGCAAGGCGGCCGCCGACCTGACCTCTCAACGGACAGAAGCGGGATGCGGGGGGATAACTGCTGGTCAGCGCTCCACCGGTACCGCGTAGGCGGTGGAGCGGCCGATTGTGAGGGTGCGGGCAGCCTCGGTGATCGAGACACCGTCGCCGACCAGGCGGCGTAGGGTGACCAGCTCGGCGAAGCCGATCACGCGCGGCCGGCCGGTCTTTTTGCCGGGCAGCGTGGCACCGGTGGCCTCGCGGCGCTTGGCGGCGGTCATGCCCTCGGACTGGCGCTCGGCTCGCAGCTCCAGTTCGTATTCCGCGGCCGCGGCCAGGACCGCGAACATGGACCGGCCCTCTTTGCTGCCCAGATCGAAGTTCGCTTCGTCTCATGCACCATGACGATCACGCGCCGGTGCGGGACGGCCTGCTTGAGGGTGCGGGCGTACTCCGTCGCCTGAGTGAACACCGGCCGCGTTGCCGGGGAGCATGCGCAGGATCAAGTCGACGGCGTCCTCCGAGTGGACTCCTGGAGTCAGGACTTCCTGTAAGAGCAGGCCGCGGATCGCGGCAACGGCGACGGTGGCCATGGTCAGCGCTTCCCCGGTGTCGTGCCCTTCGCGTTCCGCGAGTGAGGCCAGCATTTTGGTCAGGTCGTCGAGCGAGTCGATGAACTCGCGGAAGTCCTCCGGCCTGTACGCGGCCAGTCCTACGACGTGGAAGAAGCCGCGGACACGCGACAACTGCTCCGGGCGGGTGTAGGTCCGCCAGATCGCCACAACGAGGTTGGTGAAGGTGCCCTGCTGGGCGGCTGCGAAAAGGGCCTCGTTGTCACGAGATCGCTGTGCCTTGAGCATGGCCGCCAGGACGCCCGGGAGTGACCCGAAGTGGTATCGCAGGAGGGCGTGGCTGGTCTCGGTCCGGGCGGCGATCTCGCGGAGCGACACCTCCGGTGAGGGAAGGGCCTCGTCGAAGGTGTCGAGGAGCCGGGCCAGGAGGCGCTCGCGTGCGTCGCCTTTGCGTTCCGTGGTTGACAGGATCACTCCTACAGTTTATCCATTGGAAAAGATTGCTGGCGGCGCCGTGTTGCTTCGTACATGGTCGCAGTCAGCTCGCGACGGCGGAGGGAACGATTCGTGGGACGTTTGCAGGTGGTCGGCGCGGCGGTCGCCGACGGGACGGGGCGCGACCCCATAGACGTCGACGTCACCGTCGAAGACGGGTGGATCACCCAGCTCGGGGCCTCCGGTGACGAACCCGGTGAGCGGCTCGACGCCGGGGGACTGACGATGACGCCCGGCCTGATCGACGCGCACGTTCACCTGGGCCTGTCGAGCCCGATCCAGCCGCAGTTCTCGTTCCAGATCAGTGCCGCCGAGATCGCGGCGGACATCTTCGCCACGGCCGGCGCAGCGCTCGACGCCGGCTTCACGACCGTCCGGGACACCGGCGGGATCGACGGCGGCGTCGTCACCACGATCGCGAAGGGCAAGGTCAGGGGACCGCGCGTCCTGTCGTGCGGACCTGTGCAGTGCCAGATCGGTGGGCACGGCTACTACGGAGCCGACTGGGAACCCACCGAGCTGTGGAGCGGCCATCACCTTCCGGGTCTGTGTGCCCTGTCCATGATGTCGGGCAATGCGGACGAGCTGCGAGGCAACGTACGTGAGGCCTTCCGCCGCGGAGCCTCCTTTCTGAAGCTCTGTGTGACCGGGGGAGTGGTCAGCGCTCACGACCGGCTGACCGACACCCAGTTCACCGTGGAGGAGATCGCCGTCGCCGTGCAGGAAGCCGCGGCACGGGGCACTTACGTGACGGTTCACGCCCACAACAATGAGGGCATTCGGAACGCGGTCGAGGCCGGGGCGCGCTGTGTCGAGCACGGCACCGACCTCGATGAGCCCACGGCCACCTTGATGGCCACGCGCGGGGTCGCCCTTGTGCCCACGTTCGCCGTCGTCGAGCGACTGCTGCACGACCCCGCGGAAGCCGGCCTCGGCGAGTCGGTCCGCGATCGTGTGCTGGGTGTCCGTGAGCGGATGACCGAGGCGCTCGCTGCCGCCAAGGAGGCCGGAGTGCGGATCGGGCTGGGTTCCGATCTCATCGGTCCGGCTCAGGACCGCCGAGGTGAAGAGCTCAAGTTGCGCGCGGAGTTGGAGACACCGATGGAAGCCCTCGTGGCGGCCACGAAGACCAACGCCGAGATCCTTGGCCTGTCGGACCAGGTGGGGGTCATCGCTCCCGGAATGCAGGCAGACCTCGTGCTCTGGAACGGCAACCCGCTCGAAGATCCGAAGCTCTTCGCCGACCCCGCCAACGCCGTCCTCGTCGTCCAGGCCGGACGCGTGGTGAAGGACCTGCGATGAGCGCCATGTGGCAGGGCTGCCTCGCCGACACCGACTACTTCGAGCTGCGTTCCAGCGGTGGGTACGACTACGGCGTCTGGGTCACCACGCCACCGGGCTACGACCCCGCCACGACGCCGGCGCCCGCGGTGTACGTGCTCGACGGCAATTGGGCCGTGGGCATGACGGCTCCGCTCATCGTCACCCAGCTGGACCCCATGCAGCAGATCCAGCCCTATATCCAGGTCAGCGTCGGTTACGCGGGCGAGGAAGCACAACACTGGGCACGGCTGCGCAACAGAGACCTCGTGCCACCCGGCGAGCCCATCGCCCAGGAGCTCATCGATGCCGTGGAGAAGGGATTCCAAGCGGGTACGACGACGCGTGAGGAAGCCGACGCCTACCTCGCCGAGTTGAGCGACACCCACGCCGATGCGTTCCTGAACTTCCTCACCACGGAACTGCACCCGCGGATCGAACGCGACTACGGCACAGCCGCGAGCGGTCACGGCCTTTACGGCTACTCCTACGGCGGACTTTTCAGCCTCTACACCTGGCTCTCCGGCAGCGCACTCTTCGAGAGCGTCGGAGCGGGCAGCCCCGGTGTCGTCAGTACGGACAGTCAGGTCTTCGCCCAGCTCGAAGAGATGGGCGACAGCCGGCGTGCGGCCAGGCTGCACGTGACCATCAACGTCCGAGAGCTTCTCGGCGACCTGGCCGTCTACCAGAGCGTCACGAAGAACACCGCCACCCTCCTGCACCGCCTCACCTCACGCGGCGGAGCCGTCACCAGCGCGGTCCTGGACGAAACGCACGTGACCGGCCTGCAGGCCTCGTTCCTCAGTTATCTCAGGACCTGCCGTGCCCGGTAAGCGCACGGACGTCGTGGTGATCGGGTCGGGGGTGATCGGCGCGTCGGTCGCCTTGGAACTCGCCCGCCGTGGCTGGCAGGTGACGGTGGTCGACAAGGCCGGGGGCGCCGGCCACGGCTCCACGAGTGCGTCCAGCGCGGTGGTGTACGCCGGCCTCGACCTGCACCAGCTGCGCCACTCCGCTGCCACCCACCTCGGCGAGGCCGAAGTGCCGCTGCAGCTCATCATGGGCAAGACCCGGCACAAGAACCCCCGCACCGCCATGCGCTACGTCCAACCCGGCGCCGAAGCCATCGCCAAGGTCACCGAAGTCCTGGCACCCAGCCGCCGAACCCACTGATCAGCAGCTTCTACGAGGTGGGGGACGCTGCCCCTTTCTCTCGTACTTGGGCTGCCCCCGACGGAGCGAAGCCCGCGCAGTAGGTCCCCCGACACCCCACTTCCTGGGGGCGACCTTGGCGATGGCCCTGTTGATGCGGACCCGTCTCTTCAAGGAGCGGCTGCTCGCGATCGGCGTGCCGGCACTGGGATTGGTGATGTGGTTCGCGCAGAGCAACGGGCACGGGCTGGTGGCGGTGTACGGGTTCGTTGCCGGCCTCCTGGCGTGGGTGGTGTGGCGAGGGGTCGCGACATTCCGGGACCGGCTCCCGCGCGGCCTGAAGTCCCCCGGCCGCGCTGCGCGTCTCGCGTGGGCCGATCGCCGCGCCCGCTGACCCGCGCGAGCCGGTCATCTCAGGTTCCGCGATAGCCACGTCGCGTCCAACGCAGGACATTGCCGACTGGCACGGCACCGCACGACGCGCCAGGCAGGGCCATAACCATGCCGCCGGCGAGTTGCGTCCTCAGGTGGCCTTCCACTCGATGATCCGGAGGTGGCCCCCGCTTCGGGGCCGGCGACCGCGCCGAGCCTGCCCCCGCCGGTCCTGTGACCGCGCCCCCTCCGCACCCCCTCCGCGCCCACCGCCCGGCGAACGTCCTGGCGAACCTAAACTCAGTCGACGATCGCGCCGCTGGTCAGGTTGGCGATCGTCCCGGTCATGGCCCCCGCTCGATCCGAAGCCAGGAACGCGGCCGTCTCCGCGATCTCGGAGAGCGTCGGCAGCCTCTTGAGCAGCGTCCCCTGCGCCATCGCCCCGCCTTCGAGCATCTCCGGGACCGACTGCCCGGCCGCTGCCGCGGCCTGCTCGAAGAGCTCCTTGGTGTAGGAACCGGCTGCCGGCGCGTCGACGACAGCATGGGGACGGATGCCGATGACCCGGACGTTGCTGGGTGCCAGCTCCGCGGCCAGAACCCGGGAGAACGCCTCCTTGCCGGCCGCGCTCACGGCGTGCCCCAAGATTCCGCCTACGGCCAGTTTGGCACCCGGCTCCGACAGCGTCAGGATCACACCGGGACCCTCGCCCCCCATGTGCCGGGCCACAGCCTTGCTGGTGATGAACAGCGTCCGCAAAAAGCCGTCGATCGGCCGCATGAACTCCTCCAGCGACAAATCCGCCAGCGAAGTCCCCTGGTCGTGCTGGACACTCACGGCGTTGACGGCGATGTCGATGCCGCCGGCCGTCGCCGCGACCGCGTCGGCGTGCTTCTCGACCGCCTGTTGATCGAGCACGTCGACCTGCGCGGTCTCGACCGTTCCGCCCGCGGCGGCGATGTCACGCGCTACGGCGTCGAGCTTCGCCTGCGTCCGCCCGGCGATGAAGACCCTCGCCCCTTCCCGGGCGAAGACCCGTGCGATGGCGCCGCCGATGGCGCCGCCGCCTCCGTAGATCACAGCGTTCTTGTCCTTGAGCAGCAATCCACTCATCGGTGACCTCCACATGATTGTTCTTCCGTATGGATAGGCCGGCTCCATGGTCACGCCGTGGTCGCGGCCATGGAGCCAGCCGGCATACGAGAGCGCACTTGCGTGATGCAAGCGAGATTAGAGGGGTAGTCTTGCATGACGCAAGTGCTCCTCTGGGAGGTGGGGTCGTCATGCTGGGCAAGACCTACGACACGCAGGTGTGCTCGGCCGCCAGGGCGCTGGAGGTCATCGGCGAGCGATGGAGCCTGCTGATCGTGCGTGACGTGTTGTTCGCCGGGGCGACCCGGTTCGCCGACTTCCAGCGCCTGGGCATCGCGACCAACATCCTGGCCAAACGCTTGGACAGCCTGGTCGACGCGGGCGTCCTCGAACGGCGATCGAGCAAGGAGCAGCCCGATCGGAGCGGCTATGCCGTGACCCGGAAGGGACTCGACCTGGCACCCGTGATCATCGCGCTGACGCAGTGGGGTGATCGATGGGCGGCGCCCGGCGGTCCGCCCATTCTGTATCGGCACACCGGTTGCGGCGGGGCGATGACCGAGCAGACCACCTGCGGCGCCTGCGGGGAGGTCACTGACCTCGCGCAGATCCACGTCGTCCACGGCCCCGGCTTCCCCGAGGCCCTCATGGCCTCGCGGAAGAATCGCTCGGACGTCGCCGACCTGCGGTAACACTCCGCCCTGGGAGATGAAGGCTCAGCCCGATAGGCGGGATCCCGCGCACTGCGACGGCCACACCCCGCCCTGAGAGATGAAAGCTGACGGGCGGGGTCGTGGTCATGCGAACTCTTCGACGGCTTCGCGAAAGACGTCCATGGCGGCGCTGATGGCCGTGCCGATCGCCGCTTCGTCGTCGGATTCGATGACGTGCGGGTGCTGCATGAAGGCGTACCCGGCGATGGTGCTGGCGAGCATCACGGCTGACGCGGTCGAGCGGAACACCGCGATGACAAGCCGGACCATCCGGGGGAGAACTCGTCTTCCGTAACCGCGTCAAGGTAGCCCGACAGCGCCTGCTGGGCGACGCGGCCATAGCGGGCGATCTGCTCATCAGGGGCTCCCGTAGTACTCGGGAAAAATCGGGCGGATATGCAAGGCAGGTCGAGCGGGGGTGCCACCGGAGTACGGCAGAAACGGGCCGCGCCGAGCTGCAGACCAGACAGAATTTCAACTCTGCCTGATCACCCAGCGGCGTCACCCCAGGTCAACGCCCCTCCGCTGGTTCCTCCACTGATTCGGCCCCGTGGGCCGTTCGACAGCAGAGCGCCGAAACCCGCCCTCTCCGAACGGAGCAACGGGCTGCCGCACCCTCATGGACTCAGGGGAGACCCAGCGGTGGAGCGCTTACGAAAACCTAGGTCAGAGCCGTATCCGCCCGATTTTCCGCGAGTACTACCGGGACCCCATCACGGCCGTATCCAATTGCGTGCTCTCGTTTCGAGGACAGGGGAGGGGCGGGCGGGTCAGGGTCCGGTCATGGACGCATCACATGAGGGCTTTCCGCTCCTGGTCGTCTCCGAAGGCATCGACCACACCGAGGATGGGCGCCTCCTGGTCGACGGCGTCGAGCTGGCGCCGGGCCGCTACCGGGTACGGCTCACCGACGACGCCGACGGTCCGGAGACGGTGCTGACCGTGCCGGATCCGACCACGGACGACGTCTTGTTCAAGATGTTCGACGATTTTCGCTGACGCGCCGTGGGCGGCGCGTCAGCGCCGGGCGGTCGCCCAGCTTTGACCCCTATAAGAACAATTCGGCAATGCTCCGCGGACACTGACCGTTACCGTCTGGTGCATGAACGAGCTGCCGTGTGCGGATGACTGCGACTGCTGCGCGCCGTGTCTGGACTGCGGGTGTCGCGTCCGAGGCTTCCGGCCGTACGGCATGTGCCGGACGTGTGTGGCTGCTGAACGTCGCGCGGGCGAGATCGAGGACCGCGCTGCCTACGGTGCTGAGTAAGCGCACGTTCTGACAAGCGTGTTCTTCGCCCCGGATTCTTTCGGGAACCGCGTTGACTGGCTCGAACGCCGGCCGCCGTTCGGCGTGAGGGCCGACGATCACGGCCCTCATCAGCCACCCAGTAATTCACGGCCCCCTGCCCCATAGCGGCGGCAGGGCGGCCGGACCTGGCAACCGACCGCCCATCGCGTATCCATCCGGCTCATGCGGGAGTGACCGCCGGTCCGGCGTCACCGTCATTGATATGGCCGAGAAATCGATCGATTCCGTACAAGATCACGTCAGGGCCCGGACAGGGTTCGACCCGGCGGGGTCGTGATGGCGACCAGGGCAGTGCTGCTCGTTTGGGGCTCATGACAGCGTTCTTACCGGCACCCCTTCTTGTGGGGAGCGAGTACAGAGGAGAGCTCAGCCTGGACCAGGTCTGGGAGGCGATCGTGCCGCGCCGCCGGCGTCAGGTCACGCTGTGGCGCGCTCGCGCTGGAAGGTGCGCATGCCGGCGACCGCGAGGGGAAGGTACAGCATGGCGAACACGCCGCCCACCACGTACGTCAGGCTGACCGGGATGAACATCATCCCGACGAAAGCGCCAAGATAGGCGGCGGTCAGCCACCAGCCGACGACGCCCGCCCGGGCAAGCCCGACGCACAGCGAGAGTAGGCCCAGGAAGGCGAACATCTCGGTGCCGCTCCACAGGGGCATGAACGCCGAGGCGTCCACGGTGTCTGAGATGCGCGCCGCGACGTCGATCGGGAGCTGCTGCCCGGCGACCATCCGCCACCAGTCGTCGCGCACGGCACCGGACACGTTCAGCAGCCCGAGCGCGGTGGCCAGCGCGCCGAACAGCGCCGGCCAGCGGCCCTTGCGGCCGCGCACCAGTCCGGGCACGGCCAGCGCGCCGAGTGCACCGGCGATCAGGCCGTAGTGGAGCAGCATCGCCGACAGCTCGGTCAGGAAACTGTCGCGGGCCAGTGAGGTGATGTAGTCGACCGTCGAGTTGGAGTCCTGGGGCGGGCAGGTCATCATGCCGCCCAATATCAGCAGGGGACTGCTGATCAGGGCGGCGCCGCCGGCGCGCCGCAGGAACCGGTCGGCTCGGTCGGCGCGCTCGGGGAGCACCTCCGCGGGGGCCGTGGCGCTGTGGGTAAGGGGGGTCATGTCGTACCTCCGTGTCGGATGTCGCTGCGGGATCGTTGCAGGGAGAACTCTTCCGCCGTGGCGCCCTCCGGCGGGTCAGCCGTTGCGCATCGTGATGGCTCCCCGCTTCGATGGACCGGATGCCGGGCGGGTCCGCTGTTCGGCGGACCCGGCAAGCCGCGAGGGTCCGCCATCCGGTGGAGTCGGCCGAGGCCGCGCATGGTTACGATCAGTGGCCATGACGATGACCCGGCTGAGGGACGTCCGCCTCATTCCGCTGGTGTTCGGACCGCTGATCGGCCTCCTGGCCGTCTTGGAGACCCGGCTCGACGACTTCTTCGGCGCCAGCGCCACGGCCACCTGGATCTCAGGGGTCGCGCTGGGCTTCGGGGTGGTGGTCGCGGCCCGGTATCCGCTGGCCGGCACGGTCATCGCGGCTGCCTGCCTGCCGGTGGCCGTGGTCGCGTTCGGAGCGCCGGGGGTCGGCGGTGCGGCGATGATCGGAATGATTGGGGTGGTCGCGTGGGCCGGCTGGCGCGAGCCGCAGCGGCGTTCGGCCGTGGGGCTGTGCGCCGCGGGCGTGTCCTTCGCGGGTATGTCGATCGCGGCCGGCGGAACGTTGTGGGAGCTGTTCTTCGTCCCTGCGGTCCTCCTGCCGGGCTGGTTCATGGGGCTGCTCGCGCGGCGCAGCGGCGAACGGGCGGTCAAGCTCGCCGAACTGGCCACCGCACTCGACGCCGAACGCGAGGCGAACGCCCAGGCCGCGGTGGCGCAGGAGCGCACGCGCATCGCCCGGGAGGTGCACGACGCGGTCGCGCACTCGGTCAGCGTGATGACCCTGCAGTTGGGCGGCCTGCGCCGGCTGCTCGCCGACCGCCCGGCCGAGCAGGAGGTCGTGGTCGGGCTGGAACATCTCGGGCGGCAGACGGTGGAGGAGATGCGCGGGCTGGTCGGCATCCTGCGCGAGCGCGTCGACGGCGAGCGGCCGTCGCCCGTGCCGTCGCTGGCCCGGGTCGGTGAGCTGATCTCGGATGCCCGCGCCGCTGGTCTGGAGGTGACCCTGAATTCCCCGGCCGAGCTGCCACGGCTGCCGCCGGTCCTGGACCTCACCGCTTACCGGGTGCTCCAGGAAGCCCTGACGAACGTGCTGAGGCACGCCGGTCAGGTGCCCACCGTGGTCGTCATCGGCTACACCGAGCAGGCGCTCACCCTGGAGGTGCGCAACGAGCCAGGACGTCCGGTGCACGAACCCGCCGGACAGGTTGCCAGGCGCGGCGGCCATGGGCTGGTCGGTATGCGTGAACGGCTGGCGATGGTGCGCGGGAGCCTGCACACCGGTCCCGAGCCGGGCGGCGGTTTCGCGGTCCGCGCCCGATTCCCCATCCCCCGCACATGGTAGGAACACCATCATGACGATTTCGGTAGCACTCGCCGACGACGAGGCCATGGTCCGCGTGGGTCTGCGGATGGTGCTCAGCGGCGAGCCGGACATCGAGGTCGTCGGCGAGGCCTCCGACGGTGTCGAGGCTCTCAGCCTGGTCGCGCGCACCCGGCCAGACGTCGTGCTGATCGACGTGCGCATGCCGAGGATGGACGGGCTGGAGGCATCGCGGCGGCTCGTACGCGATCACCCGGACAGCAAGGTCATCGTGCTGACCACGTTCGACGAGGACGAGCACGTCGCCGCCGCCCTGCGCGCCGGGGTCAGCGGTTTTCTGCTGAAGATCGCTCCGCCTGAGCACCTGATCGAGGCGGTCAGGACGGTCGCGGCCGGCGGGGGGCTGCTGCACCCGGCGGTGACCTTGCGGGTGATCGCCGCGTTCGCCGGTCAGCCGGACCCCACCCGCACCACGAGCCGGGCGGCCGAGCTGGAGTCGCTCACCAGCCGGGAGACGGACGTGCTGAAGCTGCTGGCACAGGGCCTGACGAACACCCAGATCGCCGCCCGGCTCTACCTGGGCGAGGCGACGGTCAAAACCCACCTGTCCCGGGTCCTGATGAAGCTCAACCTGACCACCCGCGTCCAGGCGGTCGTCTTCGCCTACGAGAGCGGACTCGTTCGCCCCGGAGAGCATGACCGTCCCTGATGAGTCCCTTGTCGACACAGGGCCGGGAAATGTGAAGTTCGCCGCCGCGAATGCGGTGTGGCGGGCTTTCGACCACGAGCCCGTTGCCCCTCCTTGGCTCAACGAGGAGGGTGTTCCCGCCTTCCCCGCTGACACGTGAAGACACGAAGCGGGCGCAGACAGGACCTGTGCCGTAGCTCCCGGCAACGGCGCACTACCCGATGTGCGGCCCGGCGGCGGCGACTAGGTAGTGGCCGATCCGCAGCCGCATTGACCGGTCCATCGGCAGCGACTCATTTCATGTGCCGTCCCGGCCCAGGACTCCCGAACCGTCGACGGCCGCTGAGACGCACGGGCGTGTGCGTCTCAGCGGCGTTCAGGGAAGCCCTCGCGATGCGCGGCGCCGCCCGAGCCCTCAGCCGACGTGGTCTCAGGGGCCGCTGGGAGGGCGAGGAGACGGCTGATCGTCTGCTGGGCGGTGACTTCGCGCTGCTCGGCGGCTTGGGCGCGGTGTTCGGTTCGCTCCAGCGCCTGCTGCAGGGCCTCCGGCCGGGCGGATACGACCGCGACCCCACGAGCTCCCGCCGGCGGTCAGCGTTCGACGTCGGCGCGGAAGGCGGAAAACAGGTCCCTGAGCTCGGCGGCACTGAGGGTCGGACCGTAGGTGAGGCCGAACGTGCCCTTGTCGGCCCAGCCACATATGCCCGACGGGGAACCCCCGACCATGGCCTCAGCGCAGCGGGCGTAGCCGCCAAGCGGTCCCGGGGGTAGCTGGAAGTCTTCTCCCTTCTTGCCGACGGTCAGGAAGCTGTCGAGAGCGTCGTCCACGGCCGGCTGTCGCCGGTCGGCGGGGATGGTCACCTCGTACGAGATGAAGGCGAGGCCCCTGGGCCGCTTCCGGACCTTGGCCGTCTCATGCAGGGCGTTCACCACCTCGCGGACGGGGGCGCCCTCGATGGAGGGGCGGGCGGACAGCAGTTTCTCCCGTGTGCCGTCCGTCCACAGATCGATGCGGCGGAAGGCCCCCGCTTGCTGCGGCGGCGGGTTCACCAGCCGATGCCCGCTCGGAGTGGGTGACAGCGATGAGGCGCCGCCGGAAGCTCTGAATGTACACGCCGAGAGCACGCAGGCGGCGAGCGCCGCGGCCACCGCGCCGAGGACGCGGCGGACAGAGACGGGGCCGTACAGCCGTGCGGTTGCGGAGCGGGCAGGGATCGCCTTAGGGAGAGGGGAGGACGGGTTGAAGGGCATCTGTACGATGCGGGGGGCGGGCATGGAATTTCCTTCGTGAGCGGTCTGCTGCGGTGAACAGCACGACAAGCTAGTTTGCGGATGCCGCTGGGATCCCCTTCGCTCTCAGGAGGACGGGCGCTCCCTCTCCAGCGCGGTGCGCAGCGTCCGGTAGTGCCGGGCCGCGTCCTTCACGTCGCCTCCGGGGACGCCCACCACCCCGAAGGTGGTCTCGGTGGCCCAGTAGCAGACCACCGCCACGTGGAACGTACGGCAGAACGCCGCACCGCCCAATCTCGAATCGACCGGCTGCAGGTCCTGGACGTCGTAGAGCACCGTTCTGATGGCGGCCTCGGGGGCGGGGAAGTCGCCGGGGTGATGGAGATCCCCACCTCGTCATCATGATCGTCGGCTTCGCCGCCGGGAACGATGTAGAGTCCGGCTACCGTCCGGCCCATGGCGTACTTCTTGCCGGCCTTGGGATTGGTGTAGCGGAGATCGGGCTCGGGATACGCGTAGGGCTCGTGTTCCCAGTTCCGCCGGTATCCGGCGATCACGTCGGGGAGATCCTTCGATGTCGCCCGCAGGGCGGTGGACGGAGTGGCCGGCGCCGGGGAGGCGGAGGAGCCGGGCGCTGCCGGAGTGGCGCTTTGCGCCTCACAGCCGCCGATCGACAGCGACAGCATCAGTGCCGCGGCTCCCATCCGCAGACGCGGGGCGTTCTTCATGATCTTTATGTGTCCTTAGATGTCTGACCATCGTTGCCATCGCGGCACCCGCCGTACTTGCCGGGCCGGGGCTTGTGACGAGTCTGGACACCGGTGCTGGGAACGGCTTGCGGATCACTTGGTCGCGGGCCGGGACCGGCCGAAGAGCCGCAGCCCGGCCCGCCCCCCCCACCCGCCCCCCCCCGGGGGGGCCCCCTGTGATAACTTACTCTTAATTACCATATATTCGTAATTTAAAAAACATGACAA